>SFEK01000265.1 GCA_004557285.1 Bacteroidales bacterium
TTTCCGTTTTCAAGCTCTTCGTTTAGCATCTCAAAATTCCTAATAAAAATGCAGATAGACGACTCACCTTTGCCAGCTATCTGAGAAAAATAGGGACATTTTTGACAACACAGAAACTTTTCACAGGGACTTTTTTCAGGAATCTCAACTTTTTACAGGGACTTTTTATGAAAATCTCAACTTTTTACAGGGACTTTCAAATCAAATCATCATGAATCTATCCAATACTTTTTCGATAAAATAGCACAACGGCTCCCCTTTCGAGGAGCCGTTGAGTTGTTTATCACATTACATTCTACAGCACTTTTTATGCTTCTTTTTTGTTTTCTTCTTCCTCAGCACGATTCTTGTCAGCTTCAATCCGCAAGCCGTTGTTGTCCTTTTGCAGTACTACCTTGCCACTGTTAGCAGTGTGCAAAATGTCGCCCATCGGTCGAGCAGGCATTTCTACCAAATCGTAACGGCCAAAGATGCCGGAAGCATCGCCATAATTGGTCACGAACGCATCGTGGGACTTGAAGTCCACCAGCTTGGTGCTCAAATCCTCGGCGCTCCAGCGCTGGTTAGCACTTCTGTAGCCCGTACCGATGTGGAGCAGGAGGCCATTGGAGCGTTGGTACCTGGAGCTGTCCACATAAAGGTTCATCCAGCCGCCGTTATCCTTGTTGAAGGTTTCAGGACCATTGCCAAGCTCGCTGAGACGCTGCTTCAAGCTCTTCATCGTCGTCAAAGCACGCACCTCTTCAGGCTCGCCCTCCTTGATGGCGCGGAACTTTTCCGCCGTTACATGCATGTTGTAGCCAGCGCCGCTGCCGTCGCCCAAATCGTAGTAGAGAGCGTTGCTGCTGTCATGATAAGGTGCTGTGCCGCCGCCATACACGCCGGTCACAAAGCCAAGGCTAGTGAAGTGAGCTGCGCCGCCCACATGGAGCTTGTCGATTTTTAGCTTGCCACCAATGTTCACCGTGGCGTTGGTCACATTCATGGTGGTGAAGCGTACATCGCCATCAATATCAAGGCTCAAATCGCCGGTCATAGCGCCGCTGCCACCTTGACCAATGCCATTTACATCCACGATGAGGGTGCCACTTACACCTTCAGGACGGTCAATCTTCGGCAAGGTGAAGCTGTTGCCTTGCAACAAGAGATGGTCTTCCACTTGAATGCTGTCGGTAATCTTGATGGTAGTTGCTGCATTTTCTGTGTAGAGCACCACATCCTCGCCCTTGATTTTGCCGATGTTAATAGAGCCTCCATCTCTTGTGCCGGCTGCTGCCATTTCACCTGCAATCAATTCATCGATGTTGATTTGGCCATAGGTGGTCACTGCACTGATGGAGCCATTCACAGCGGACAGATGAGCTGCGCCAACCTGGCTGGTCACGCCCTTCTCGCCATCCAGCACAATGCTACCCTCCTCGGATTCCACATGGCTGTCGTTGATGACATAACCAGCTGTGGATTTTGCAATAACATTCCCCTTGGCGATTACGGAAGCTACACTGTTGCCAATGCTCAAATCCTTGCCACTGGTCAGGTTCACATCCTTGTCGCTGATGATATTCATATTGTTGTACAAGGAGCCTTGGTCCGCGAGCAAGTTCATATCGCTGTCACTGATGAGAATGCCTTTGGCATCGTAGAAGTACTCAGTGTTGGGGTTGAAGCGAGCGATGATGGTGTTGATTTCATCGTCCACAGCAGATTGATTTGCGCCCAAATAATCGTAGGTGCTCTTACCATTCAACAGCTTGAAGTTATCGTAGTTAGTGGTATTGCCCTTGAGAGAGTGCAGCGTTACGGCACCCTTGTCAGCCGCGGTGCCCTGAGCCACAATATCGCCACGGTTCACCACATCGCCTGTGCGATAAGCTTCTATCAAGCCGCTATTCTTGTTGCCCACAATCTCGGTGATGAGCTGTTGATTATTTCTGTTATCTCCGGTTTTCTGTTCTCAAACAGATGTTCCAGCCATTCTGCACCCTCCCGCACCGTCAGAGGGCACTTCCCGGCTGGTTGTTCCTCCCCTGTCTTGCCGGATTGTACTCCGTAATAAATCTGTACC
>SFEK01000064.1 GCA_004557285.1 Bacteroidales bacterium
CTTCTCTATCTGCTTTTTCTTGCGGTCAATACATTTACGGATGACTCCAGTAATTTTCTCATAAAAATTGTCATCCTGATTGTTTATCCACTGCTCAATCACAGTACGTGTTATCTCCTTGTCGTCGTCGTCAAACGCCACGAGTTCGCCAGTCTCCTGATTGGCACGGAGATGGATGTCGGTGAGAATGGTAGGCTCGACGTTAGTCGGAAACTTGTCGATAATCTTACTGATGGTACGCTCTACCTGTTGAAATGTCTGATCTGTTGTTTTCATTGCCGATGTTTTTTGCGATTATGCTGCAAAAGTAGTAAAAAAATATGTTATTGCAAACGATTACGAATGTTTTTTGCAAAAAACACCCTATTTTGTTGGTCAGTTCGAAAGATAGTAGTATTTTTGCATCACGAAAACAGTCAAAGATGACAAAAACGCCATCACTTAACAAATGGATGACAAGATAAAACATAACGGAATAGTGGAAAACATAGGTCAGGGAATCGTAAGAGTGCGCATTCTTCAGACCTCGGCATGCGCCCATTGCAAGGTGGCCTCACATTGCAATGCTGCGGAGGCTAAAGAGAAGATAATCGACGTAAGGTGCGAAAAGGATAGCAATGGATATGAAGTGGGACAGAAGGTGACAATAGCTACCTCCAGCTCGGCCGTGGGGCGTGCGATGACCGTGGGTTTTGTACTGCCTTTCATAGTGATGGTTGCATCACTGCTGTTGGTCCTCACCTTCACCGGCAATGAGCAGCTTGCCGCCCTCATGGCGGTTTTGGCCCTCATTCCTTATTATCTCTTAGTATACTTGTTGCGCCGACAACTATCCAAAGGAGTGGTTTTCACTATTGAAGACTCAAATGAAAATTATTAATAAAACATATCAAAAAGTAATATGAATTTTATCGTTATCGCAGTTATTGTACTTGGAGCCATTGGCCTGGTGGCGGCAGCCGTACTCTACCTCTGCTCCAAAAAGTTTGCTGTGAAGGAAGACCCGCGCATTGCGCAGGTGGCGGCATTGTTGCCGCAAGCCAATTGTGGCGGATGCGGATTTCCAGGATGCTCTGGACTCGCTGATGCTCTCGTGAAAGGCGCCGACGCCGGAAACCTCGAAGGACTTAGTTGTCCAGTGGGTGGACATGACGTCATGGACAAAGTGTCTGACCTGCTCGGCATGGCTATTGCCAACACAGAGGCAAAGATTGCCGTGGTGAGATGTAACGGCACGTGTGAAAACCGTCCGAAGACTGCTGAGTATTCAGGACTTCGTACCTGTGCTGCCATGCACTCTTGTGGTGCCGGTGAGTCGGCATGCGGATTCGGATGCCTCGGATGCGGCGACTGCATCGCTGTCTGCTCGCTCGACGCCATCCACATCAATCCCGAAACCGGCATCGCCGAGGTCGACGAGGACAAGTGTGGAGGTTGCGGTGCCTGCTCAAGGGTTTGTCCGCGTCACGTCATCGAAATCAGAAAGAAAGGACCTAAGGGACGACGCGTGTATGTCAGCTGCGTCAACCAAGACAAGGGACCTGCCGCCAAGGCAGCATGCAGCGTGGCATGTATTGGCTGCGGAAAGTGTGAGAAAGAGTGTCCGTTTGGAGCCATCACCATGAACGGCAGTCTTGCATACATCGACAACGAGAAGTGTCGAGTATGCCGCAAGTGTGAGAAAGTGTGTCCGCAGAAGGCCATCGTGGCAGTGAACTTCCCGGCGCCGAAACCGAAACCCGAAAACCAAAACAACAGCAATGAAGATAAGAACATTTAGAATAGGCGGTATACATCCGGAGGAGAACAAACTCTCGGCAGAAGTGGCCACAGTGGTGGCACCACTGCCCAAACAGGCCGTCTTCCCATTGTCGCAGCATATAGGAGCACCGGCAAAACCTGTAGTGAAGCGTGGTGACAAGGTGAAGGTGGGAACACTCATAGCCGAGGCGGGAGGATTTGTCTCTGCTCCCATCTATTCATCCGTGTCTGGAACAGTAGCAAAGATTGACTCTGCATTCGACGCCACCGGATACCGCAAACCCGTAATTATTATTAATGTAGAGGGCGACGAGTGGGAGGACACCATCGACCGCAGCAAGACGCTTGAAACCCTTAAGGAACATCCTGAGCTCACTCCCGAGGAAATAGTGGAGCGGATAAAGGTGGCTGGTGTCACAGGTATGGGTGGCGCCGGATTCCCTACATTCATAAAACTCTGTCCGCCACCGGGAGCAAAGGCTGAGTGTGTGATTATCAACGCAGTGGAGTGTGAACCTTATATCACCTCCGACTATCGCTTGATGATGGAACATGCCGACGAGATACTCGTGGGACTCAACCTCCTGATGAAGGCCGCAAAGGTGGAAAAAGGATATATCGGCATTGAGACCAACAAGCCGGAGGCCATACGCCTGCTGAGCGAAAAGACCGCCTCTGACCCACGCATAGAAGTGGTGCCGCTGAAGCAACGCTATCCGCAGGGAGGCGAGAAGCAACTCGTGGATGCTGTAATCCGCCGACAGGTGCCCGCACCGCCAGCCATTCCTGTAAACGTTGGCGCCATAGTGCAGAACGTGGGAACGGCATTCGCGGTCTACGAGGCTGTGATGAAGCGTAAGCCCTTGTTTGAACGTTACACCACCGTAACAGGTAAAAAACTGAAGAGCCCGGGCAACTTCCTCGTGCGCATGGGCACACCGATGAAAGACCTCATCGAACTCTGTGGCGGCATGCCCGAAGGCGACAACAAACTGCTCGCTGGTGGACCGATGATGGGCAAGGCCCTCACCACCGACGAAGTGCCAGTATGCAAGGGAACCAACAGTGTGACCATCATCAGCGGCGACGAGGCCCGACGCAAGCCTGCCGACCCTTGCATCCGCTGCGGAAAGTGTGTCAACGTATGCCCAATGGGTCTCGAGCCTTATCTCCTCGCCACTTGTTCCGCCAAGAAGATGTGGGAAAAGGTGGAGGCAGAGGACATCACATCGTGCATAGAGTGCGGCTCGTGCCAGTTCACATGTCCGTCACACCGTCCGATACTCGACAATATACGCTTCGGAAAGCAGACCGTAATGGGAATCATACGTGCCAGAGCTGCGAAAAAATAGTTTCAAATACCGTAATTTCAAGTTCATAAATGAAAAAAATGATAGTTTCATTGTCGCCACATGCCCATGGCACCGACTCTGTGGAGCGCAACATGTATGGAGTGGTCATAGCACTTCTTCCCGCACTGCTCGTGTCGTTCTTCTATTTCGGCATCGGCTCGGCAATAGTTTGTGCCACTAGCGTGGCAGCCTGCGTCTTCTTTGAGTGGGCTATAAACAAATATCTTATGAAAAACAGCCGTACTACCGTTTGTGACGGCTCGGCTGTGGTAACAGGCCTTCTTCTCGGCTTCAACCTTCCATCCAATCTCCCTGTTTGGATTATCATACTCGGAGCCCTTGTGGCAGTGGGTATCGGCAAGATGACCTTTGGCGGATTGGGCAGTAACCTCTTCAATCCCGCACTCGTGGGACGTTGTTTTCTCTTGGTCAGCTTCCCCGCCCAGATGACCTCATGGCCACAGGCCGGACAGCTCACCTCGTATCTCGACGCCGAGACAGGAGCCACACCTCTGTCGGTCATGAAGTGGGCTATAAAGAGCGGCGACCCTTCAGTGCTCCAGCAGCTGCCCGACTCATGGCATCTCTTCATCGGACATACCGTCGAAGGAGCTGGCTCGCTTGGTGAGGTTTGCGCCTTGGCGCTGCTTCTTGGACTCGCCTTCATGCTTTGGCGCAAGATCATTACATGGCACACTCCGGTGAGCATCATCCTTACCGTCTTTGTGCTCAGCGGACTGCTCCACCTTTCCAGTCCAGTATATGCCGACCCGTTTGCCGTCATCTTCAGTGGAGGCTTGATGCTTGGAGCCATCTTCATGGCCACCGACTACGTCACCTCTCCAATGTGCAGCCGTGGACAGTTGGTATACGGAGTGGGCATCGGTGTGCTTACAGTGGTGATACGTAACTGGGGCGCATATCCTGAGGGAATGTCGTTCGCCATACTTATCATGAACGCCTTCACACCGCTTATCAACACATACATCAAACCAAAACGTTTCGGGGAGGTAGTAAAGAAATGAAAAAGCTGGAATCTACATTAGTGAATATGGTGGCGGTGCTCGTAGGAGTGGCCATCATTACAGGAGCGCTTCTCGCATGGGTTAACCACGTGACCGAAGCCCCCATAAAGGCACAGGACGAGATAGCTCTCGCCAACGGTATCAAGGAGGTGATGGGAACCGACAACCTCAAGGTCACTGCCGACGACGAACTGAAGCAGACCTTCGACGGCAAGGAGCTGACCTTCGTGGTACACAAGACCGCCACAGCCGACGGCAAGTTCCTTGGAGCCGCCGTGGAAAGCACCACGTTAGGCTTTGGAGGCGACCTGAAAGTGCTCGTGGGATTCGACGCAGAAGGAAAGGTGCTCGGCTACACAATACTGCAGGCAGCTGAGACACCGGGACTCGGTGCAAAGGCCGACAAGTGGTTCCAAAAAGACGGAAAAGGCTCTATTGTGGGCAAAACACCGTCGACACCGCTTGCCGTAAACAAGGACGGTGGCGACATAGACGCCATCACAGCCTCCACCATCACCTCCCGCGCCTTCCTCAAGGCTGTCAACCAGGCTTATCAGGTGTATGCCGGACAGGACAATGCCCAAGACACCGACGCTTCCTCAGGCGCAAGTCAGCAGGCAAGTAAAGTGAATTAGGGCAAATGTGAAACTTAAAATATTTCGATATTATGTTAAAGATACTTTTAAATGGCATCATCAAGGAGAACCCGACGTTTGTGCTTCTCCTCGGAATGTGCCCTACGCTTGCCACCACCACCTCGGCGATGAACGGCTTGTCGATGGGGCTTGCCACGATGTTTGTGCTCATCTGCTCCAACATCGTAATATCAATGATAAAGAACCTCACGCCTGACAAGGTGCGTATACCGGTTTTTGTAGTGGTCATCGCATCGTTTGTCACCATCTTGCAGATGTGTCTGAAGGCATATCTGCCCGAAATCAACAAGTCGCTCGGTCTCTTCATCCCGCTCATCGTGGTCAACTGCATCATCCTCGGACGTGCAGAGGCCTTTGCTTGCAAGAACGGTCCTGTGGCAAGCCTGTTCGACGGCATCGGTATCGGACTCGGCTTCACCCTCGGCCTCACTTTGCTTGGCACCGTGCGTGAGCTGTTCGGTGCAGGCTCAGTGTTCGGCATCACCCTTTTGCCCGAGACCTACAACGTGCTGTTGTTCATCCTGCCTCCGGGAGCTTTTATCTCCCTTGGCTATCTCATCGCAATCATCAACAAACTAAAGAAGGCATAGAGTTATGGAATATATACTGATATTCATCTCCGCGATATTCGTCAATAATATCGTACTGTCGCAGTTCCTCGGCATCTGTCCGTTCCTCGGCGTGTCGAAAAAGGTAAACACCGCGCTTGGCATGAGTGCAGCCGTGGCTTTTGTCATGACACTTGCCACCATAGTCACCTATCTCATTCAGAAGTCAGTGCTCGACCCCTTCGGCCTGCAGTATCTTCAGACCATCGCCTTCATCCTCGTCATCGCCGCCCTTGTGCAGATGGTAGAGATAGTAATGAAAAAGGTGTCGCCGGCACTCTATCAGGCTCTCGGTATCTTCCTGCCTCTTATCACCACCAACTGTGCAGTGCTTGGCGTGGCGATATTGGTAATACAGAAAGACTTCACACTTTTGGAAAGCGTGGTATACGCCTTCTCCACTGCCATAGGCTTCGGACTTGCTCTCACCGTCTTTGCCGGACTACGCGAGCAACTCGAACTTGCCAACGTGCCAAAAGGCATGCAGGGCGTTGCCATCACCATGATTACAGCAGGACTTCTAAGCCTCGCATTCATGGGCTTCTCAGGTGTAGATGGCGGTTTGAAAGTGGTGTTTGGGATAGAGTAATGAGAACTTAATGTTTAAAAATAGTAAAAAAGGTGGCGTCAGATGAAAATCTACGTCACTTTTTTTGTCATATATCAAAAAATATTGCTATCTTTGCCCCGCTATTCATTAATTAAATAACGTAATACAGAATTATGAAACAGACAATATTGGTAACTGGAGGTACCGGCTTTATCGGATCTCATACCACAGTAGAACTGATAAATGCCGGATACAAGGTTGTTATCGTCGACAACTTGTCAAATTCCCAGGCAAACGTGGTCGATGGGATTGAGAAAATAACAGGAGTGCGCCCTGCATTCGAAGAAGTGGACTGCTGCGACCTTGAGGGCATGGACAAGGTGTTTGCAAAATATCCCGACATCGAGGGTATCATACATTTCGCTGCAAGCAAGGCCGTAGGCGAGAGCGTGGAAAAACCTCTGCTATACTATCGCAACAACTTCGTAAGCCTTATAAACCTGCTCGAACTCATGCCAAAGTATGACGTCAAGGGCATCATCTTCTCTTCAAGCTGCACCGTTTACGGACAGCCAGACCCGGAAAACCTGCCTGTGACCGAAGACGCCCCGATAAAGCCTGCTGAAAGTCCTTATGGAAATACAAAACAGGTGAATGAGGAAATCATTCGCGACACCATCAACAGCGGATCGCCCATAAAAGCCATCCTGCTCAGATATTTCAACCCGATAGGTTCGCATCCTACAGCCATCATCGGTGAGATGCCCAACGGAGTGCCTATGAACCTCATACCTTATGTGACACAGACCGCAATGGGCATTCGTGAGCAACTGAAGGTATTCGGCAACGATTATGACACACCTGACGGAACATGCATACGCGACTACATCTATGTTGTTGACCTTGCGAAGGCTCATGTGAAGGCAATGACACGAGTGCTCGACACCGACAGCGACAAGCTCGAAGTGTTCAACATTGGAACAGGAAAGGGTGTAAGCACAAAGGAGATTGTGGATGCGTTCGAGAAAGCAACCGGTGTGAAGCTCAATTGGACATTCGCCCCTCGTCGTCCGGGAGACATCGAGAAGGTGTGGGCTAATCCCGACAAGGCAAACAACGTGTTGGGGTGGAAGGCCGAGACAAGTCTCGAAGACACACTGAAGTCTGCATGGAATTGGCAAAAGAAACTGCGTGAGGAAGGGATTCAGTAATATCTCTTCACCGCAAATATATTTAGTATGATAGATTTTTTTCTGGATTTTCCAGATTTATTTTGTGTTTGTGTTGTGGTTATCCCTCGATGTGAATCGGGGGATAATTTTTGATTTCTTGTTTTTCCCGATGAAAATGTATGCCATAGTCGATTGCGACAACTGTTATGTGTCGTGCGAAAGAGTGTTCAGACCTGACCTCGAGGGCAGGCCTGTGGTCGTCTTGTCAAACAACGACGGATGCGTCGTCGCACGTTCCAACGAAGCAAAAGCTATGGGAGTGAAAGCCGGCACGCCATTCTTCCAGCTCGAACAAATGTTTCCGGGAAAAAAGATTGCTGTCTTCTCCTCAAACTATGAGCTATACGGAGAACTGACCGGCAGGGTTGTGAATATAATAAGAAACGAGTCGCCTGCCTTGTTCCGCTACAGCATCGACGAGTGTTTCGTGTATCTCGACTCCGAACTCGACTACAAGAAGTGGGGTGAGGAACTGCATAAAAAGATTAGGAAATGGACAGGAATGCCCGTGAGCATCGGCATCGCTCCAACGAAGACACTTGCCAAGGTGGCAAGTCACTTTGCGAAAAAATATTCAGGATATAATCATTGTTGCGTGATAGACACGGACGAGAAACGACAGAAGGCGCTGAGACTCTTTCCCGTCGACGATGTCTGGGGAGTAGGACGGCGTTATGCCGCCAAACTCACAGCCTACGGAGTGAAAACGGCTTTCGACTTCGCCTGTCGCCATAGCGACTGGGTGAGGGTGACATTCAACAATATCGTCATCCACCGCACTTGGCAGGAACTCAACGGCGTGGACTGCGTGCCCAACGAAGAGATGGCGAAGAAAAAGAGCATCTGCACAAGCCGCAGTTTCAACGGTATGATAAGTGACTACACCACATTGCGCACCCACGTAAGCAACTATGCCGCCCGATGTGCCGAGAAGCTGCGCTCGCAAAACACGGTATGCTCTGTGGTGGGAGTGTTTATCAACACCAACGCCTTTCGCGAAGACCTGGCTCAATACTGGAACTATCTCGACCGCCGCCTCATCACCCCTTCCAATTCGTCTGTCACCATAGTAAAGGCCGCCGGGCAGCTGCTTCGCGACATCTACCGTCACGGCTACCAGTATAAGAAGGCGGGAGTGATAGTGATGGGCATAGGCAATCCATATCCCATGGAGCACGACCTGTTTGACATCACTGCCGAGCAGCTTCAGAAGATGAAAAGGCTCGACGCTGTGATCGACCGTATCAACCGTGCCAACGGCAGTGAGACCGTTGTGCTGGGTTCTCAGCAATACACCCGGCCCAACGGTGAAGGCAAGGCAGAGGTGTTTGCCAACGCCATTCGCCACGACTTCCGCAGTCCGAATCCCACCACGAGGTGGAGTGAAATCATCAGGCTTGTTTAATATACACCGAGAACCGGCTTCCCTTTCCAAGTTGCGACTTCACTTTTATCTCGCCATTTAGCCGCGCCACTATCACTTTGCAGATGGAAAGGCCAAGACCGGTGCCTTGTTTAAACTCGTTTTTCTTGTAGAAACGTGAGAACACCATCTTGCGGTCTTCTTCCGACAGTCCGATGCCGGTGTCCTCAACGTATAGTTCCACCTTGCCTGTCTCGTGGATGGTGTTCCATCCGAGTGTGACGGAACCTTCGGGAGTGAACTTCCCTGCATTGGTTAGGAAGTTGCCGATGACCTGACGCAGACGGCTCTCGTCTACGCTTATCTCCACGTCGTCAGACTTTACATAATTGAAAGCCAGGTGTTTTGGCATCTGTACGGAGTGGGTGGCGTATATCTTGTCCATCACCTCACTCACCTTGTAGTTTTTTATCACAAAATCCATCTGACCAGACTCTGCGCGCGATAGGTCGAGAATATCGTTGATGAGTTTCAGCAGCAGCTCGTTGTTGGTGTGGATGGTATCGATAAACAGTTTTTTGTCTTCATCCGTAAACTCATTGCCCGGCATGGCGAGCAGGTCTGAGAAACCTACGATGGCGTTGAGCGGTGTGCGTATCTCGTGGCTCATGTTTGCTAGGAACGACTCTTTTAGCGTGGCCTCTTCGGCCAATTTCCGTGCTTCCTGAAGTTCTCGCTCTCGCTGCTTGATGTTGTCGATGTTCATCAGCAGTCCGTATGACTTTTGGAATACGCCCTGACTGTTGACAATACCCTTGCCTCTAACCTGATACCAGTGGTAGGTACCGTCGCCAGTGAAGTCGGCTTCAATGTCGGTGGTCCATGGCTCTCCTTGGTTTATGTGTTCCACGAGCTCCTCGTAATACGGGCGTGTCTCTGGTGTCATCATGTCGAGGTATTGCCGTAGAGTTATCACTTGCGGTTCCTTGCCATGATTTCGCCAGAACGTGTCCTTGAAGAACATCATGTTTTCGCTTGAGCGTTCCCATGCGTAAGAGCTACTGTTCTGCACTGCCAAGTTATAGAGGTCGTTTTCCTGCCTTACCTGATTTTGCGCCTCCTTTTTCTGTCTTCGTTCTTTTCGTAGCAACCTTATGTAGTACACCATGAAACCTATGGCTGTAGCCACTCCCAAAACCAACAGGGTCCAGAACAACAGTTCGTGTCGTTCTTTCCACGAAACGTTTACGAGTGTATATCCTTTGTCTTCCAGTGTCTTCAGGTCCTTTCCGAAGTTGTCTGCCACGTTCCAGTCCACATATACTGCTTTTCTCGATGGAGCGATTTTGATGTTTTCAGGCAGCTCTCCGTTTACTATTCGTCTGATGCATGTTGCTATGCCTTCTGAAATGTCGTCGACAGAAGAGAAATAGCCGCCGATGGTGTTGAAGGCTCCCTTGCCGAAGCCCATGCAGGTGGCGGTGATCATGGGATAGGCATTTCCGAAACGTATCATTTGCATTGAGGCGGCGTCATGTTTCAGCTGAATATAGGTGAGAGGTGAATATTTTCTGAGAAGCAAGACGAGGTTTTGGCCCGTTTTCTCATTCATCGGTTCCGTCAACTTGGTGTTGACGGCAATGTTTCGTAGTGAAAGGGAACTGATGGAGTACATGCCCTTGTAAAAGGTCACGAGGTCGTGTATGCTTTCGTGCCAGTCAAGATTGTTGATAATCAGTTTGTTGTCAGCGAGTTGCTCGTTGATGTTGGCACGGGTCTTACGGTCGAGGAAGGTTTCGTCCATGATGGTGAACGTATGGCTCACGCCAGTCAGTTCCTTGGAGATATAGATGTTTTGCTCAACGTCGGGTGTGTCAGTCACTCCAGTAACATTTTTGTGGCTTTCCAGCTGTTTGGCGTTAGGGTATTGCACTCCTGCAAATACAAAAGGCAGTGTGTTCACCTGTGTTATGTCGTTGCAGAGGGTGGAGTAGGTGGCTTGGTCGCCAATGGTAACGATGATGTCGATTTTCCTTTTTGCATCTTCTTCCGCAACAATCTTTCCCGCCTGCACTATTTCGTCTTCAGGGTTCCAGTGTTCGCAATCGAGGTATCTGAATGTGACGTCGGCATACACCTTATTATCTTCCAGGTGGTTGAGTATGGCTTTGGGGTAGTCGGTGAAGTTGTATCGTCGCTCGCTTTCCGAGAACATCACGAGGATGTGTTTCCTTGGTTGTGAGGAGACCCAAAAAGAATATCCTGTGGCAATGATAGTTGTCACAGCCACAAACCCCAATATCCACCCTATGTTTTTCTTTTTGTTCATACTTTTTCCTTTCAATTACTTATGTGATAATTCT
>SFEK01000266.1 GCA_004557285.1 Bacteroidales bacterium
GTTTATGAGGTAACTGCTGGTACTGGTACTGGTACTGGTATCAGTATTGATGCTAACACAGGTGTAGTAACGATTCAAGCTGGTGCTGCTACAGGTGATTACACTGTAACTCGCACAGTAACCACCAAGACTGCTTCTACAACTCCTGGTGATGAATCTACCACTGTTTACAAGCGCACATTCACGGTGAAGGATGTTTACACTCTTTCTTTGAGCACGTATGTAATTGATAATGATGCTAACGTTACTATCAATGTTACTGCTACCAAGAATGGTGCTTCCAATGTCGCTTCTGTTTCCTATCCTTCTGCAACGGGTATGACAGTAAACGCATCAGCAGGTACTATTCATATTGGTTCTACCTGCCCCGCTGGAACCTACCATGTAACCAATGGTGATAAGACCGTTTCGTTCATTGTTAAAGACTAATCCATCCTAAATGTACAACCGTACAGAAATATCCAATGCACTGGTGCTTGCCGGGGTCCGCGTGGCCCTGGCAGCACTCAGTGTGTTGTTTTTATTCTCCTGCTCCAGCAACGATGTGCTGGAAGAGGTGGAGGAAATCAATACGGACAGTACAGACCCTATGCTCTTCTCCTGCCAAATGGACCAGGGCACACAGCAACAACGTGCCACAAGCACACTCCTGACCACAGACTTTCTGGTCAATACCTACAAGGCTTACGCCACGAGCAAACAACAAACCGTAATGCCCAACTATCATGTGGAGTACTACACCCGCGGCAACGCTTGGAGCGGCACGCTGCAACACTTCTGGGACTACACCACCATCGAGGGGCAGTACGAAAAGTATTGGGATTATAGCAACTTCCCCTATCGCTTTCACGCTGTAGCACCCTACACCAACAACCAAGCCCGCGTCAAGATGGATGACCACAACCTCTCCATCCACGCACCCTATTACTACCAAACCTGCCTAAACGGAACGGTGCAAACCCGCAAGGCCGACTGCACCCTTACCACCGAAGAGGCAGAACCCTACATCGCCGCACAGGTTCACCGCGGCACCGATGGCAAAGACACCGACCTGCTAGCCATCGACCCTGCAAAAGCAAACGTCAACAATACAACCACTACGCGACACCGCGAAGTGTGGATGCCCTTCCACCACCTCAACTCGAAAATCCGGTTTGCAGTATATTCCCTCCACCCTTGGGCCACTGAGAACCTCCTCTATATAAAAGACCTCACCGTCAGGGTGACCTCCGACAACTTCGTCACCGCCGCCACGGGCTACGAAGCCTCCTGCGGCGGCACAGGCACTAACGACGACCCCTATACCAGTTGGCGCGACCTGAGTGCCTACTCGGGTTTCACAGGTATCACCCGTCAGCCCGCCCTCTCCCTGCCCACGCTCTTCACCTTCGAAGGTGGCAGAAACGTAGCGGGCAACGACCTGCGCCTGGCGCAGACTCAAAAGACGGCCTTCTTCCTCCAGTGCACCGAAGGTATAATGCAGTTGCCCCAGACCAACGTCACGATGACCGTCTCCTTCAAGGTCTATGACCAAAACGACCAGGTATATCTCACCTTCACGGACGTGCCCATAGAAATAGAAATCGATGGCACCTACCATCCCTACCACACCTGGCAGTCCGGCTACATTTATACCTACTACCTCATCCTAGGAGGCATAGGCGACAAACTAGAACTCTCGTTCACCTGCACCCTCACACCTTGGGAGTATGTCAATGGTAGTTTGAGCACGGACCTGGAACACTAAAACAAAGCAACTATATCTAACGAATAAAACAACAACACAATATGAAAAAGTATTTTTTCCATGTGGCAATGGCTACCACATTGCTCGCCTCCGCAAGTTGTAGCGGTGACGTGATGGAGGAGCTTATCCCTACCAACCAAAAAAGTTTGATAGAATTTTCGATGAGCGAAGGTATCCAGTCGGGTCCTGCTCAGCGTGCCGTGACGGCAGGTGCTTTCCCCGAGGGTTCAAATATCATCATGCACATTCGTTCCAACCAAGATGGTGGTACTACAAATGTAAGACG
>SFEK01000267.1 GCA_004557285.1 Bacteroidales bacterium
GCTCGCTTAGACACGGTGCCTGAACTGTATTACAATGCCGGCATCTCTTATCTGAACAAGGCCCTGCTGCCCGAGACATCCAATGTGGTGATGGATGCCAAGGAGATTGACCAATGTTTGAAAATGTCGATGCTATATATGGAGAAATACCGTGCCATGAGGCCTGAAGACCGTGAGCGTTGGGTCACTCCGTTGTACAACATCTACTTCAAATTGAACATGGGCAAGCAGTTTGAAGAAATGAGCAATTTGCTCCAAAAAATGCGAAAATAACGATGTAAATCGATTTCGGACAGCAGATTTTTGTTTAAATCAGTTATTGTACCTTATAAATAATGTTATTTATTTTGATGATATTTTTTTTTCAATTATCTTTGCATGTCAGAAGAAAAAATAGCATCTTATGAATTTAAAGGTTCGTCTGGCCCTCATGAACTTTCTCGAGTTTGCAGTGTGGGGGGCCTATCTCACATCAATGGGTCGCTACCTTGGCAATCTTGGCATGGGCAGCGATATTGGGTTGTTCTATTCGATGCAGGGCATCGTTTCCATTTTCATGCCAGCGATGGTAGGTATTATTGCCGACCGCTGGATTCCAGCCCAGCGAATGTTAGGTTTGTGTCACCTGTTGGCCGCCTGCTTCATCGCAGCCACAGCCTTCTATGGTCTTTCGGCAGGCGAAGCCTCAAGTTTTTCCGTTTTGTTCGGTCTTTACTCGTTGTCGGTGGCTTTCTATATGCCCACATTGGCATTGTCTAATGCCGTGGCCTATAATGCCCTGACTCAGGCAGGCATGGACACGGTCAAGGATTTTCCACCCATCCGTGTGTTCGGCACCATTGGTTTTATCTGCTCCATGTGGTTTGTCGATCTGATGGGCTTCCAGTCAAACCAGAACCAATTCTTTACTTCGGCAGTCATCGGTGTAGTGTTGTTTCTCTATACCTTCAGTCTTCCTTCATGCCCCATATCCAAGGGCGGCGAACAGAAGAGTTTTGTCGAGGCCTTCGGTCTGAAGGCATTCACCTTGTTCAAGCGCAAGGAGATGGCTATCTTCTTCGTTTTCTCGATGATGCTTGGCGTCAGTCTCCAGATCACCAATGGTTTTGCCAATCCATTCATCAGCAGTTTTGCTTCAATGCCCGAGTTTGCTGATACCTTCGGCGTACAGCATGCCAATATATTGATTTCTCTGTCGCAAATCAGCGAAACCTGTTGCATCTTGCTCATCCCATTCTTCATGAAACGTTACGGCATCAAGAACGTGATGCTCATAGCCATGTTTGCATGGGTGCTGAGGTTCGGACTCTTTGCTCTTGGCAATCCCGGCAGCGGTGTGTGGATGTTCGTACTGTCCATGATCGTCTATGGCGTGGCCTTCGACTTCTTCAATATCAGCGGTTCGCTCTTTGTGGATAAATCCACCGAGCTGTCTATACGTTCCAGTGCCCAGGGGCTGTTCATGCTGATGACCAATGGCATTGGTTCAACGATAGGCACATTGGCCGCCCAGGCTGTCATCAACCATTACACCACGGGGCAGGTGATTGACGGGGTGTTCTACACCGTAGGCGACTGGTCGTCGTGCTGGCTGATATTTGCCGGCTATGCCCTCTTTACAGGTGTGGCGTTTGCGCTGGTTTTCCGCCCCGATAAAGCAATGATCAAATAAATCAACATGGATAATTCTTCAGACATCATATTGAAATTTCAGTTTGTCACCGATATCTTAGGAACCGATGACGTGAAAATGATTGTATTGTCTGACGAGGACAATGCAAAACAATTCATCATGATATGTGATGACACGATGGCCAAGGAGATTAACCTGCGCCTGCATCGTGTGCCCGTCAAGGACATGATGCTGCCTGAGGTGTTGTACCGCATCATCCAGGCAGAGGGTGAACACCATTTTCATTTAGTGATCGACAAATTGGACAACGGCAACTATCTTGCAAGACTCATTGATAACGACACGAATTCGACCTATACATTAAGGGCTTCAGATGCGTTGTTGTTCTCTATTGTCAGT
>SFEK01000065.1 GCA_004557285.1 Bacteroidales bacterium
ACCTTGCGATAAGTGTCACACCCCATCACCTCGAAAGGGCAGACACCCCCTCTTTACCGTACGGCGACCATTTGCCGTGGTGGCAGCAAAAGAAAAGCTTCATCCCATGTTTGTGAAAAATGTTCAACCGTACAAGTAGAAATATTTCAACCATACATGTTGAAGAAACAGGGAGCAAATTGGGAGAAAATCGGGAGAAAATATAAGGTGGGATTTTTTTTCCAGTTGGGAAAAAATATTTCTCCAGTTGGGGAAAAAACCTGATGTAGGTACAAAAAAAATTGATTGTCTCACGACAACCAATCTTTATTAACCTTAATAATCTAATACCATGAAAAACACGATGCAAAGGTATGAATATTTTTTGGCATCTGCAAGATATTCGAGAGAAAATATGTGCAGCTTAATCTTTTTTAAACTTTGCACCATCCCATCGGTACAATTGCCGCCTCATGACAACAGCCAACTGGCGCCGGTCATCGTTGTTCAGCAGAGGCATGGACAATTCATAAACCAAGACATCGGGCGAGGTCGAGGCATCCACCTGCAACAACACAGGCTCTATCCATCCGCGCAACTCCTCGTAGCGCTCCACGCTCATGGTGTCTGGTCGCTCGGTGAACTCGTCAAGCAAGCCGTCAATATCGGCAAGTACGGGCAATCCCTGTGGTGTGTCCACACGTTTCCATTGGGTATCATAAAACGCTACCCTACTGTCAGCCACAGGACGGTTGACGGTCTTCACCACGCATAGTATCTGTGCCGTGTCTCTCACAGACAACAGTCTCATCTGCAGCGTACTGAAATCGCTGAGCTTCAGCCGAAGATAATCAGCAGAAATGGTGTCGACCGTCGTCTGACCTTCCAATGTGTTTTTGACGGAAGAAACGCCCTTGCTTGCAAATTGGGCAAGTTCGGCCAATTGTTCTTTGTCCAAATAGGGCACCACTTCCTTGGGCATTGTCGTCAACAATGCATCCATTTCCGTCTGCGCACATACTTGGGTGGCAGACACGAAAGAGACAAATGCGACAGCCAACAGATGTTTCATCTTCATTTTCAATAGCATATTAAAATCATTATTGTCGTCATATAGGTACACCCTGTTGATGACCCCGTATGTTTGGCATCAGCAGATGTCATCACATGATCTATAAGCCAATCAACAGAAATCGCCTTTAACGAAAAAGCCCCGAAGCTATCAGCTTCGAGGCTCTATCCTTTTTGTAGTGGATAGGGGAATCGAACCCCTATGCCAAGATTGAGAATCTTGTATCCTAACCATTAGATGAATCCACCGTTCATAGACTTGATTCAAGTCAGCGGAAGCTGGGGGATTCGAACCCCCGGTACGATAAACTCGCACGGCAGTTTAGCAAACTGCTGGTTTCAGCCACTCACCCAAACTTCCTTAATCGGGTTTACCGATGCATTATCGCTCAAATGCGGTGCAAAGGTACGCATTAATTTTTATTCCTCCAAATATTTTGGCAACTTTTTCATCAAAAATTTAAAAATTCTTCGTTTTTTCATCGAAAAAGGGCGTTTTAAAGGGTTTTACCCCCAAAAAACGCCCTTCTTCTCATCTTATTGTTTTATCAAGAAATGTCTGTGCAAAACTATGCTGCACCCTTGATTAGTCGAGCCATTTTACATAACAGAAATCCTGACGATGGGGCAAATTGCTGTTTTTGGGATACATTCTCACAGCAGCCTTGTAGGTACCGGCCTCAACGGCTTCAACTTCTGCCTCGAAGGTGTAGTGGTTGCCCTCATGGCCTACAAGTTCGAATGGGTACACATTGGCAATGCGCTCTTCTCCATTCTTGTCGGTGGTCAGGGTAACAAACTCCAGGCCAACGGCATCGTTCAGGCCCTGCTCATCGATGACATACTTCATCTTGTAGTTGACACCTGTCTCAACACCTGTTGTGGGGAATTCCACTTCTTTGCTTACCACATGGATGGCATCCCAACGCTCTGCCACCACTTCCTTCCACTGGGCAATCTCCTTGGCCAGGCGGTTGTCGTCGGCTGAAAGTTTCTTGAAGCGGGCAGCCTCCTTGATGTAGAACTTGTCATAGTAGTCGTCGAGCTGACGCTTCATGGTGTAGTGAGGAGCGATGGTGGCAATAGAGTTCTTGATGACCTTGATCCAGCCTTCGCTGTAGCCCTTCACGTTCTTGTTGTAATAAAGAGGTATAATCTCGTTTTCGAGCAAACCATAGATGGTAGCAGCATCAAGCTGATCCTGATAGCCCTGGTTCTGATAAGTGCGCTTTTCGGTCAACGCCCATCCTGCACCCTCACGATATCCTTCAAGCCACCAACCGTCGAGCACCGAAAGGTTGACAACACCATTCATCTCAGCCTTTTCGCCTGATGTACCTGAAGCCTCAAGAGGACGTGTAGGAGTATTCATCCAGATGTCAACACCTGACACCAGACGACGGGCCAGCTGCATATCGTAGTCTTCGAGGAAGATGATTTTGCCCAAGAACTCGGGACGCTGGCTGATTTCATAGATTTTCTTGATAAGACCCTGTCCTGCTCCATCGGCGGGGTGTGCCTTACCAGAGAAGAGGAACTGCACGGGATGCTCGGGATCGTTGACGATCTTTGACAGACGCTCAAGGTCGGTAAAGAGCAGATGTGCACGCTTGTAGGTGGCGAAACGACGGCAGAAACCAATCATCAGCGCATTGGGCTTGATTTTCTCCAGCAGAGAAACCACACGTGAGGGGTCTCCCTGGTTCTTCAGCCATGTTTCGCGGAACTTCTCACGGATATAGTCGGTCAGCTTCTTCTTCAGAGTCATGCGTGTCTCCCAGATCACCTCATCGGGCACGTTGTAAATGGCATGCCAGATGCTCTCGTTGCTCTGGTCTCCCATGAACGAATTGTCGAAATACTGGGCATAGAGCTTGCGCCACTCTGTGGCGGTCCATGTGGGGAAGTGGACACCGTTGGTGACGTATCCTACATGATTTTCCTCAGGATAGTAACCGTTCCAGATGTTGGCGAACATCTTCTGGCTAACCCATCCGTGCAACTTGCTCACACCATTGACTTCCTGGCAAGTGTTGCAGGCAAAGGTTGACATGCAGAAACGCTCGCTATGGTCTTCGGGATTGGTGCGGCCCATGCCGATGAACTCATCCCATGAGATGCCGAGCATAGCGGGATAGCCACCCATGTATTTGCCGAACAGACCTTCATCGAAATAGTCGTGACCTGCGGGCACTGGAGTGTGCACGGTATAAAGTGAAGAGGCGCGTACCAGCTCCATGGCCTGATTGAACGACAAACCGCTCTGCACATAGTCGCAAAGACGCTGTAGGTTGCACAATGCGGCATGGCCTTCGTTGCAATGATAAACATCTTTCTTGATGCCCAGCTTCTTCAGGGTGAGCATACCGCCGATACCAAGCAGAATCTCCTGCTTCAGACGGTTCTCCCAGTCGCCACCATACAGAGAGTGTGTGATAGGACGGTCAAACTCTGAGTTCATCTCATTATCTGTATCAAGCAGATACAAGGCAATACGACCCACGTTCACTCTCCATACATAGGCATGTACCTGATAGTTCATATAAGGCACATCCACCACGAGAGGATTGCCGTCGGCATCAAGCTGGCGCACGATGGGCAGCGAGTTGAAGTTCTGCGCATCATAGTTGGCAATCTGCTGGCCGTCCATGCTCAACGACTGCTTGAAATAGCCAAAACGATAGAGGAAACCTACAGCACACATGTCAACATTGCTGTCTGATGCCTCCTTGAGGTAGTCGCCGGCAAGCATACCAAGACCACCTGAATATATCTTCAGCACCTGGTTGATGCCATACTCCATACTGAAATAAGCCACAGAAGGACGCTTGTCGTTGGGCTTCACATCCATGTACTTACGGAACATGGCATAAACGTCGGCCACTCTCTTCATGATTTCCTTATCCTTGACAATCTCCTCTTTCCTGTCGTAGCTGAGACGTTCGAGCAACATTACAGGACTGTGGCCCACTTCCTCGTAGAGCTTTTCGTCCAGACTTCTCCACAAGTCTCTTGCTTCGTAGTTCCATGCCCACCACATGTTGTGAGCCAGTTCGTCCAAACATTTCAGTTGTTCAGGTAATCTTGATTTAACTGTCAACTCTTTCCACTGGGGAGCGTTGACGTAATCAGCCTTAATCTTCATAAAAAATTACTTTTTTAATTTAGTTTGTTGATTTATCTGTGTATAAACTGTTGTCTAAGCTTTTTCCGTCTTACGACATTCTGCCTTGCGCAGCGCCACATCGTATGCCTGGTAATAATACTTGATAAAATGGCTCCACAGGGCCTTTCTTGACAGTTTGTCAGCATTGCTGCGGCACATCTGCACCTGTTCCGGGGTGAAATTCGAGAAGGCGGCGACGGTGTCCTTGATCTTGTCGGCCACCTCCGAATAGTTATAGTCGGTGCGGTGTATCACCTTCACGCCATCCTCAATCTCTCCCTGATGGCCAAACTCGGCATTAGCCCAAAGGCCAAAACCGGCAAGGTCGGAGGTGATGCAGGGCACTTTGAAGGCCACAGCCTCCAGCGGAGTGTATCCCCATGGCTCATAATAAGAAGGATATATGCAGAGGTCGTTGCCCAGCACAAGGTCGTAGTATTTTTTGTTGAATATGCCGTCGGCACCATCAAGATAACAAGGCAGGAAAATGAGCTTCACCTTGTCGTCATAACGGTTCTGCATGTCGAGGAACTTCAACATGCCCAGCACATTGTCATGACTCATGTTGTGCAGCCAATGGGTAATCATGGGCACAGGCAGCGGGGTGTCGTATTTCTTCTTGCTGTTCAAGCGCTCTATCAAATCTTGTCGTGGCTCGCCCACCCAGCCAGGCACCTCGATGAATGCCAGCACATTTTTCTTCAGGCGGTCGTCACGCAACAGGCGGTTCATGGCCTCAATATACACATCCACGCCCTTGTTCCTGAACTCATAGCGTCCGCTGGTTGATACGATAAGCGTGTCGTCGTCCAAGTCGGCACCAAGCAGGGCATTGGCCACTTCAATCACTTGTTTGCGGGCGGCCTTGCGTTTTCTGGTAAACTCGCTGTCACACGGCACAAAGTCGTTTTCAAAACCATTGGGCAACACCACATCCACGGGCTTGTCGAGCAGTTCCTTGCATTCGTTGGCGGTGATTTCGCTCACCGTGGTGAAGCAATCCACAAACTTGGCCGTCTGCTTCTCTATCGAGTGCTTGCTCTGCATGTTGAGCTCGCCGGCCATCTGGTCGCCGTTATAGGCAAACAGATAATCGTAGAGAGGTTTGTTGTTGCCGGCAATGCTGCGACCAATACTTGTGGCATGTGTGGTGAACAAAGTAGCCACCTGAGGCAACACCTTATTTATATATAGAAGCCCCAAACCGGTCATCCACTCATTGCCGTGGTAAACGACCTTCTTCGTTTCGTCAAGATAACAACGGTAGAAACTTTCCACCACCTTGGCTGCCGCATACGAAAACATCGATGCTTCATCGTAGTCGCCATAGGCATGCAGACTGTCCACCTGGTAGTGATTCCACAACCAAGTGTAGATGTCGTTCTTTTCCTTGTAATACTGAGTGAAGTCTATCAATACAGCAACAGGGGTGCCCGGAACATTCCATCGCCCCACCCTGACGACCAGCCCCTCGCTGAGGGCTTGTTGCTGCCATTCGGCAAAGAGCTTGCCGTCTGCTGTGAAATACTTGTCGCTGGCTTCCTTGAAATCTGGACCGAGGAAAATAATCCTGTCCTTCATGGCATCTTGCAATGTTTTGGCACGGGTCGAAAGTACTGTATATATACCTCCAACCTTATTACATACCTCCCAGCTTGATTCAAAAATATAATCTGGTGATAATAATCCTTTTACCATCTTTCCTTATTATTATTGGCGCAAAGATAATAAAAAATTACAAAACCGTAAGTTTTCAAAGTGAAAAAATTAACAAAACTACAGTTTTTCTTGATTTATGACATGTTATTCAGATCTTATGCGGCTGTTTTATTTGACTTACAACAAGAAATGTTTGCGAAAAAAATATTTTAACATGAAATATCCATTGGCATGGTATTTGTAGAAAATAAATGTGTATCTTTGCATAAGATAAAAATAGGTTATTCATTAAACATAATAAAAACATGACCAGTCAATTCTCACAAAAAGTATCGCAAATCCTCGCTTTCAGCAGAGAAGAGGCAATACGACTTTCAAGCAAAAATGTAAGCCCGGAACATCTGCTCCTGGGCTTGCTGCGCGACAAGACCGGCCCTGTGCATGAGCTCTTCATCCTGTTGGACATCAACTGCCAGACAGTGAAAGCTGAACTGGAAAAGAAGGTGCGCTGCGACGACATCACGATTCCTTTCAACTTACATAATCTGACACTTGACGAAAGTGCCAGCAACATACTCAAACTGGCTGTGCTTGAGGCAAGAATACAGGCCACAAATACTGTAGATGAACAACACCTCCTTCTGGCTATCCTGCACGACCATGTAGATAACGGAGCAAAAGAAATCCTTGAAGGCAACAACATGAACTACGAAGATGCATATCGGTTCTTCAACAAAAAAGAACATCACGGCAACAGCAACAGCCTCTCCATGCCTGAAAAGGATGACGAGGATGAAGACGACGGACTGATGAGCATCAATGGAGACAACTCGCAGAAGTCAAAACAACAGACAACCGCCACAAGCACCCAACGCAGGGAGGGAAAGACTCCTGTGCTCGACAACTTCAGCACCGACCTGACCAAAGCGGCAGCAGAAGGAAAACTTGACCCCATCGTAGGACGTGAACGCGAAATACAGCGTGTCACCGAAATCTTGTGCCGAAGAAAGAAGAATAACCCCATCCTCATCGGTGAACCCGGTGTGGGAAAAAGCGCTATCGTTGAAGGACTTGCACAACTTATCAACAGGAGGCACACCTCGCCCGTGCTGTTCAACAAGCGCATCGTCAACCTCGACATGACGTCCATCGTTGCAGGCACCAAATACCGTGGACAGTTTGAGGAGCGCATCAAGGCACTCATCAAGGAAATAGAGCAAAACCCAGACATCATCGTCTTCATCGACGAGATTCACACGCTCATCGGCGCAGGCTCAACTCCTGGCTCCATGGACGCTGCCAACATATTGAAACCGGCTTTGGCAAGAGGCACCATACAATGTATTGGAGCCACCACACTTGATGAATACCGCAAATCCATCGAGAAAGACGGCGCACTGGAACGACGTTTCCAAAAAGTGATGGTAGAACCCACAACAACGGAAGAGACTATTACCATTCTTCACAACATCAAGGACAGATACGAACGGCATCACCATGTGAAATACGACGACGAGGCCATCATGGCATGTGTCAAATTGACAGAAAGGTATGTCACCGACAGATATTTCCCCGACAAAGCCATCGATGCCCTCGACGAGGTGGGCGCCCGCGTGTTTCTGAAACATGCACAGATGCCCCCCGAAATCCTGACACTGGAAAAGGAAATCGCACTCATCAAGGAAAAGAAGCAGGCTGCCGTCAGAAACCAGAACTTTGAACTCGCTGCAAGCTACCGTGACAGGCAGACGACACAAGAGGCGAAACTCAGAGAGATGGAGCAGGCCTGGTCCAACGGCGAAACGGAAAGATGCGACAACATCACCGCCGAAGATGTGGCTGATGTCGTGTCGATGATGACCGGCGTGCCTGTGCAGCGCATTGCCGAATCTGAAGGACTTCGACTCAGACACATGGCCGCCGAACTGAAAAATGCTGTCATAGCGCAAGACCGTGCCATCGAGAAGATGGTCAAGGCTATACAGCGCAACCGCGTAGGCTTGAAAGAGCCCAACCATCCCATCGGTGCTTTCATGTTCCTGGGACCTACGGGTGTGGGCAAAACCTATCTGGCCAAGAAACTGGCAGAAAGCATGTTCGGCTCGGCCGATGCTCTCATACGCATCGACATGAGCGAATACAGCGAGAGTTTCAACACCTCGCGCCTGGTGGGTGCACCTCCGGGATATGTAGGCTATGACGAGGGCGGACAGCTTACTGAAAGGGTGAGACGCCACCCCTACTCCATCGTGCTGCTCGATGAGATTGAAAAGGCTCACGGCAATGTGTTCAACATGTTGCTGCAGGTGCTCGACGAAGGACGAATGACCGACGGCAACGGACGCTTGGTGGATTTCCGCAACACGGTGATTATCATGACCAGCAATGCAGGTACACGCCAGCTGAAAGAATTTGGACGGGGCATTGGTTTCAATGCCGGACAATGGGGAGCCAGCCTCAATGAGAGCGATAAAGAATATGCACGCAGCATCATCCAGAAAAGTCTCAGCAAACAGTTCAGCCCAGAGTTCCTCAACCGTCTCGATGAAATCATCACCTTCGACCAGCTCGACATCGAAGCTATCAAGAAAATCATCGACCTCGAACTCAAAGCCCTCTTCAACCGTGTCAACGAGATGGGATACTTTATCTCCATCACCGACAAAGCCAAAGAGTTTGTAGCCCAAAAGGGATACGACATACAGTTTGGCGCAAGACCACTGAAACGCGCCATACAAAACTATGTGGAAGACGGTGTCTGCGAACTGCTGCTCAACGACACGCTACACGAGGGCGACCTCATTACAGTTGAAAAATGCCCTGACAAGGAAGAACTTATCTTCAATGTCAGCCATCAAGAATAACACTTACAATGGTTCACGACAAGACAATCTGTGCCATTGCCACCAATACGGGCGGTGCCATAGGCATCGTCCGTGTTTCAGGCAATCAAGCCATAGCCATCACCGACAGGATATTCACATCTGCCGGTAAGGCCGACAAGTCTTTGGCCGAACAACCGGCCAACTCCATCACCTTTGGCCACATCACCAATGCCCAAGGAGGCATCATCGACGAGGTGCTGGTGAGCATTTTCCGTGCACCCCACTCCTACACAGGCGAGGATTCTGTGGAAATCAGCTGCCACGGTTCGGCATACATTATGGGGCAAGTGCTGCAGGCACTCATCAACAATGGATGTACACAAGCTGCACCTGGCGAGTTTACCATGCGTGCATTCCTGAACGGCAAGATGGATTTAAGCCAAGCTGAGGCTGTGGCCGACCTTATTGCTTCCACCAACCGTGCCACACACCAAACGGCCATGGCACAGCTTCGTGGACATTTCTCTCTCCAACTGTCACAACTGCGCGACAAACTGCTTCATCTCACATCACTCATGGAACTGGAACTTGACTTCTCTGACCATGAAGAACTGGAGTTTGCCAATCGCGACGAGCTCACACACCTTCTTCACGACATCGACTACCATATTTGCAAGCTTTCCGCCTCCTTTGCCTCAGGAAAGGCCATCAAGGCTGGTATTCCCGTGGCCATTGTCGGCAAGACCAATGTGGGCAAGAGCACCTTGCTCAATCTCCTCATGGGTGAGGAAAAGGCCATTGTCAGCGACATTCATGGCACCACAAGGGATGTTATCGAAGACACTACAGACATCAACGGCGTGACATTCCGCTTCATCGACACCGCAGGTATCCGTCAAACCGACGACCACATCGAGCAGCTGGGTATAGAGCGCACATTCAAGAAGATGGCAGAAGCCACCATCGTGCTCTGGATTCTCGACTATATCCCCGAACCTGCTGAGATAGAAAACATGTTTGCCACCTGCAGCGACAAGCACCTCATCATCGTCAACAACAAGACTGATGTCAACGACTATACCGCATCTCTTGCTCAATGTTGCCCCACCCATCCCGTGATAGGCATCAGTGCCAAATGGTCACACAACATCGACAGTCTGAAATCTGCCATTTACCAAGCGGCAAACATTCCCGAAATCAACGAGAACGATGTCATCGTCACCACTGCCCGCCACTATGAGGCTCTGCAGCTGGCTCACCAAGACCTCCAGAACTTTAATCAAGGCTTGCAAGCCCAACTGCCCACCGACCTGCTCTGCGAAGAACTCCGCTCATGCCTGCACCATCTGGCAGAAATCACTGGTGGAGAAATCACCACAGACGAAACGCTCAAAAACATCTTCTCCCATTTTTGCATCGGCAAGTAGGACGTGAAAACAAGAGAAAACAAATAGGAATAATACGGCATATTGCGTTGAGCATCAGCGATTTGCAGAAACAAAACCACCGTTTCTAACATATCCGTTATTATCGAAGTTGGACGGGAATGTGTGCTTTCGAGGCACATTACGAGAAAGACTTTGCTAACTACTTGGTCGATCACCTGAAGATGAACCATGCCCTTGCAGAGTTTGGTGTCAATGGTGACGAAGCAGGTGCGGCACTTTTCTGCTATCTTGTGATTGCCGAATCAGGCGGCAATGCCGAAGATGCGTGGCAGCATTACCTCATAGCTTGGGATAAATCGGAACAAAAGTATTCAAAGAAAGATTAGATATGACAAGGCAGCACATTGTATTTTTGACTGGTGCAGGTATCAGCGTTGAAAGCGGATTGAGCACCTTCCGTGGTAAGGATGGTATGTGGACGAATGAGGAGTGGGCTTATCTGGCCAGCACTGATGCGCTCTACAATGATACCCAAAGGAGCCTTGACTTCTACAACTTTAGGCGTAAGCAGTTAGCTGAGGTAGAACCGAATGATGCTCACCGCATGATTGCAGAGTTGGAGAAAGAGCATGAAGTGACTGTAATCACCCAGAATGTCGATAACCTACATGAACGCGCAGGTTCTTCCCAAGTCATTCATCTACATGGTGAACTCAGCAAGGTCTGC
>SFEK01000268.1 GCA_004557285.1 Bacteroidales bacterium
AGAAGACATTTGAGGACGACAAATGGGTAACGTTCAACTATACCTTATATCATTATGAGGGTGGCGCACACGGCATGATGTCTGCATCCGGCACGACGTTCCGCAAAAGCGACGGCAAGGTTTTCGGCTATAATATGCTTGATTTAACCTCGCGTGAGCATATTGCGAAGTTGATAGAGCAGGCTCTTGCCGAGGAAATGGGCTTCGACACTGTGGAAGAATTGAAGAGTGTCCTGTTCCTGCCGGAGGGTGCGGAGACTGTTCCGTTGCCAGAGGCAGACCCTTATCTTGACAAGGACGCTATGGTGTTTGTCTATCAGCAGTATGAGATCGGACCTTACGCGATGGGTATGCCAACGGCTCGCATACCGTTGAACAAGCTCGACAAATACTTGTCGGCATCGTTTAAGAGGATGAAATAAAGCACAATTCCATCCTCTTATCCCCCCATCGGAGGCTTGACACAAAAAAGAGACTGTGCCGCCGCACAGTCTCAACACTTCTCTTTTGATTCAAAGTATTTATATAGAAAGTTCTAAGAAATGACTAACAAACGTTTTCGGCATTATCCGGAAGCGGAAGGGTCTTCTTGCCGTAGCAGATAACCGCCACAAATACTATCATGCTCACCGCCAGCAGTGCGTACATCGGTGTGCCCCCGCCAGTGATTTCAGCGAGTGAAGCATCTACTGGATAGAACTGCCCGAGTATGGTCGACACGATATTATTCGTTGCATGAGCCACGATGCCGGGCCACACTGAGCCTGTACGATAATAGAGCCACGCGAAAACAAGCCCCATGAGAAACGCTCCGCACACCTGCACCGGATTGAAATGTATCAGTCCGAATATCAACGCCGAGAGGAAAATGGCCCACTTCGGCTTCATAATCTTCTGCAATGCGCCCTGTATGGCACCACGGAACAAAAGTTCCTCGGCCACGGGAGCAACCAGACTGATTGCGATGATTGCCCAAAAGTCGGACATCGAAGCCGTAAATTCATTCTTCAGTAAGTCGGGCAACTCCAGACTGTCTGACAACCAAGACAATGGCAACACCATTGCAAGGGCAAGAACTGCGGCTATGACCAATGCCGGCATGATGTCGGACGACCTCATGTGGCCGAACGAGAAGTTGGCATAGCGCAACTTCAACAATACTATTATGGCTATAACATTTGCCAATAGCGAAGAGATGCCAAGCACGGTGGCACTCTGAGCCACACTTGCCATATCGCCACCCTGAGCCACGCTAATCACTCCGGCTATCATTGCGACAAACAACGACACTAATATTTGCAGTCCGATATAAATCAGGATTGAAATAATTGTTCTTTTCATATTGATGAAATTAAATTTTATCACCTTATTCCTTCACTCCCTCAACACTATATCCTGCATCACGCAACTGCTTCAACAGGCCACGGTCGCCCGTGAGGTGAGCAGCACCGACGGCGAAGAACGTAGGCTTTGAGGCCATGATTGCAGGCATGAGCTTCATCCAATTGTCGTTGCGACCGAATATCATAGTCTCTTGTTCCTCTTTAGTATCGTCGCAAGTGGTGCCGAGTTTACGGTCTATCACCTTCTGAACCTCATCGAGATTCTGTGCATAAAAAGCCTTTATCATGTCCGTTGTGATTGCGTTGTAGGTCTCAGCATTGTCCACAAGGCACATCAGCAATTCGGTCTGACGCTCCAAAGTGGTACTCTTGAAGAGCACACGAGCCTGAAAATCCAATGTCTCAAGACCGAAAACGGACTTTCCTGCTGCCACAGCCTGCTTCTGAAAATAGTCATCGAAACCGTTTGCCGGGTCGAAACCGCCGCCATTCTTCAGACACATGATAGTCTGAAACTGCGTAATCAGCGCCTGCGGAGTCATCGGTGCGAGCTGCGGACCTACCATCGGATTTGTCATGTCCACACCCATCAAGCCCTTCATAAAGGCGTTCAGTCGGTCAGTCTGCTCTGCTGTGAGCAGGTCGGTGAACTTCTTTCCCTCGGGCATCAGCA
>SFEK01000269.1 GCA_004557285.1 Bacteroidales bacterium
TGTCATTGCAACTGCACATTCTTTTTTCCAAGATATTTGCATTATAACAACTCCTTATCCTTCTATATACGGCAAGTCTGTAATCTTCATCAGCACATATGCCATCAAAATTGTCGTATCTGCATCATCCAAATGACCGCTTGCGTTACAATCTGCATTCAAAGTTCCTGCAACTGACAATGCAATTTGCCCTGCCAGATACTTATTCAGGAAAATCGCATCTGCAATATCTACCACGCCATCCAAATTGACATCACCGTAATTTCTCGGATATTCATATGTTGTTTCTGTTGTCGTTTCTGTGGAATCACTGGTAACTGGAGCAGTCGTTGTGACTGGCTTCGTGACAGTCGTTTCCATTGGCTTCGCAGTGGTTGTGACCGGTTTTGTGACAGTCGTTTCTACTGGCTTTGCAGTGATTGTGACCGGTTTTGTGACAGTCGTTTCCACTGGCTTTGCAGTGGTTGTGACCGGTTTTGTGACAGTCGTTTCTACTGGCTTTGCAGTGGTTGTGACCGGTTTTGTGACAGTCGTTTCTACTGGCTTTGCAGTGGTTGTGACCGGTTTTGTGACAGTCGTTTCTACCGGCTTTGCAGTGGTTGTAACCGGTTTTGTGACAGTCGTTTCTACCGGCTTTGCAGTGGTTGTGACTGGTTTTGTGACAGTCGTTTCCGCTGGTTTTGCAGTTGTTGTTGCTGGATTTGTAGTCATCGTCGTTTCTGTCGTCGTCAAAATTGTTGTTGTAACAGTTGTCATCTGAGATGGCAGCATATAGGCAACCGGTTCTAATACCCACTTCTGACAATTGTTATCATTCCATTCCCACTGCTGTGCAACTGCTCCGCCATTGGTCTGTGCTCCGGCAATTTCCACACAAGACAAGTCTTTGGATGCTCTGGTTACGATCGTATACGTTCCATCTTCATTGTCCACAAACTTGAAATACTGCGTACTCTGCTTGTTGTTGGCTGCGATCGTCAACGGTTCTGCATTGTTGCCATTGTTGACATTCAGCACAAAACTTTTTCCATCACCCAAAGCAGAATAAATATAATAGTAGCCCCAGTTGACTTTCTTCACATGCCATACATTGTGGGCAGCTGCTCCATTTGCACCCCACTGCTGCACGGTTGCTCCGGCTTGAGCTGCTCCATCCTTAACTTCCAGATACAAGTTGCTATTCACGTTCTTCAGCATATAGCAGGTATTTTCATCCAGTTCCACGCCGTCTTTAATCGTGTCCACACTGATTTTCCACTTCTGCGAATCCTTGCCGTTGCATGTCCACTGCACAATATTTGCTCCGGAGTCGGTCGAGTCAGAAGAAACCGCAACACAAGCCTTGTCTTCGGTTGCCTTGGTTGTAATCGTATATGTTCCATCGCCATTGTCTACAAATTTAAACAGCTGTGCATCGCTGTATGTGTTTTCCCAAATGCCGATATTCGTTCCATCATCTGGTTTGCCGTTTGCAAGGTCAAGGAAGTATGTCTTTCCATCACCTACGCACGAACGAATATAATAGTAGCCGTCACCTGCTGCAATCAGTTTCCAGCTGTTGTGCCCGTCAAAGGCATCTGCTCCCCACTGCTGCACATTTGCACCGTTTTCGGCTTTTCCGCCGTCCACTTCCAGATACTGTCCGCTACCGACATTCTGGAAGTGATATTTTACGCTGGTGTCCATCACTGCTCCAGTCGGACGAGTCGGGGTTGGTGGTTCGATTGGTGCAACTGTTCCGCCATTTCCGTTGACTTGTACCACTGGTCTTGCTGGAATCGGCTGGCCAGAGCCTAAATAAAAGCTGGCATGCGGCGGCTGATTATAAGAAATATTCTGTCCGGCAACCTGATTCCGATACTGCGGATCTTGCATCAAGGTTGTAATCCGGCTGCCCGTGGTATATGGCGTGCAGTAAATCCGAATCGACTTGCTGTCGGCTGCCCGTACAATCAATTCTTCTCGCCAGTCCCCGAAAATATCAGCGGACAGACAAGGCGTTCCCTTGG
>SFEK01000270.1 GCA_004557285.1 Bacteroidales bacterium
GTGTTTAAGAATCATACCAAGATTTCGAAGGTGCCCACCTACACTCTCAGTTCTTCACATCAAGGTGCTACTATCCGTGTGAGTGACGGTGAAGAAGCGGTGGCTTTTGAGGTGCGTGAAAACGAAGCAAACAGCCGCCTGCTGTATTTCTCCAACTCTTTCACCTTTACAGTGCCATCTAAGGTATATCAAAGTAGTGCCAAGGTGTATGCTGTACAGGCTGATGGACAGCGCATCCTGTTGACAGCCCGCTAAGCGTTTGTTTGCAGTTCATTATACGACCTTCCTGTCGCTTCTGAAAAGAGGCTCAGGCGGCAGGGAGGTCAAACGAATCAATTACAGAGCCTCGCCCACTCAACCGTTTATTTGGTAAAAAAAATAGTAGTATGAAATTGAAAAAGCTTTTGTTATCTGTCTTGATGTTGCTGTCTATTAGCGGCCTTCAGGCGCAATCACTGTCCCCCTCTACCCAAATCCATTGGGATAAGGGAACCCTTGTAATAAAAACCCCTGAGCGACCGACCGACCAACAGCATGTGCTCGGTCTTACCGCTCCGAAGATGGAAACCGTGCGTGTGGCTTTTGTGGGCTTAGGTATGCGCGGCCCTTGGGCGGTGTGGCGCTTCTGCAACATCCCAGGTGTAGAAATCGTGGCACTATGCGACTACGAAGAAGACCGTGCAGAGGCATCCCAGAAATACCTACGTGATGCCAGCTTGATTCCGGCCGATATCTATTCAGGTGAGAAAGGGTATGAAACCCTTTGTCAACGTCCAGACATCGATCTGGTGTATATTGCCACTGACTGGAATCACCACTTCCCTGTGGCTAAGTATGCCATGAAACATGGCAAGCACGTGGCTATAGAAGTGCCATCGGCCATGAACCTAGAGCAATGCTGGAGCTTGATTGATCTCTCTGAACAGACACGCCTGCACTGCTTCATCCTAGAGAACTGCTGCTATGACTATTATGAGATGAATGCCTTGGCCATGGCTAAGGACGGAGTATTCGGCGAAATCATTCGGGCTGAAGGCGCTTACATCCACGAACTGTCGGCTTTTTGGAAGTCGTACTGGCAAGATCCTAACGACAACGATACCGACAACTTGCATTGGCGCATGAAGTATAATATGGAGAACCGCGGTGATGTGTATGCCACCCATGGTCTGGGTCCAGTGGCTCAATGCATGGACATTCACCGCGGAGACCGCTTCACTACCTTGGTAGCTATGGATACCGAAAGTTTTGTGGGTAAGCAATATGTCGAGAACCTCACCGGCAAGGAACCAAAGGAATTCCGCAACGGTGACCACACTACTACGCTGATGCGCACAGCTCGTGGCAAGGTAGTGGAAATTCAACACAACGTCATGACACCGCAACCATACAACCGCCTGTTTAAGCTGACCGGAACTAAAGGCTACGCCACCAAGTACCCCACACCCGAATATGCCTTGTCGGGCGATGTCATGAAAGATACTGCGCCCAACATGGACGATATCAATGCCCACAGTTTTCTGAATGACGCTCAGAAGGAGGCCCTTGAAAAGAAATACTATCACCCTATCCTCACCAAGTTTGGCGAAAAGGGGCGTGCCATGGGGCATGGTGGCATGGATTACATCATGGATGCTCGCCTGGTGTACTGCTTGCAAAACGGTTTGCCGCTTGATATGGATGTCTATGATCTAGCCGAATGGTGCTGTCTCTCGGAATTGGGCGCTCTGTCGATGGATAACAACTGTGCAGCTGTGACTTTCCCCGATTTTACCCGCGGTCATTGGGATGAAATGAAGGGGTATAAGCACGCCTATGCTTCGGCAGAAGAAGAAGAAGCTACCGAAGCCAAGGCCGAAGCATATACCATCGCCCAGAAAGAGGTAGCTACTGCTGCCAATCTCTGGACACTCTATGATAACGTAAAAAATGCAGCCGATGAGAAAGCCCAGGACAAAGCTCTGAAAATCTACCAACGCGCCAAAGCCAAAGCCCATCAGCAGC
>SFEK01000066.1 GCA_004557285.1 Bacteroidales bacterium
ATGTAGTTTAACGCTTTTGGTTGACTACTTCAAGCCTTTGTGTGGCACGGATGGAGTTGACACGATAACCCACGCTGATCCATATCATCGATGTGGGCATATCCATATAAACGATTTCAGGAATCGTAATATACGATTTTCGGAATCGATATATACCATATGCAGAAACGAAGGTTGGATGTTGGGCCGGTCAATGGGTGGCCTGATACCACTGTGTTAGTGTCTTGCTGTAGCTCACTGCCGGATGCTGCGAAGGGTCGGAGATGGTGAGTCCTGAAAAGGTGCTGATGGTTGTCTCCTGTTTCGACAGGTCAGAATAATAGGTGGGTGTGGCCGCCTTGTAGGGCACAAGGCGTTGCAGTTGCGACTCGATGGCCGGCAGCAACATACTGTTGGCAGCAAGACGGGTGGCGTAATCTCCAAAGTCGTAGAATATGGTGGGTGTTATGCCGTCGAGGTCTTGCAGTGACGAGGTGGTTACATCAGTCGTGGCATACATGCGGTTGATGTCTTTCATCAACAGGGCTGTGGCTTCAGCCTCGTGGCAGTCGGTGACGGCGATGGTGCCACATGGGCGGGCATAGGTGGAATAGAAGTTGTAGAACCCTTGGCACACCGAAGCATAGTCGTTGTGCAGCAGACTGACACCTATGGTGGCATAGGGCATTCCCATAATCATGATTTCGCTGGTTGAGGCTATCAGATAGCGGGTAACCTCGCGCAGGTCGTAGGCCGTCTCGATGTTTGACATATAACAATCGTCAAACAGGATATATTCCATGGTCAAGCCCGATGCCTTGATGCCATCGGCCAAGGTGGACACCTCTATCTGGTATTCTTCGTCGCTGGAATGGCCGAAGAAGCGTGTCAAGAAATACTCGGGATGCTGGGCTTCGACGGGCGACAGGCGGCGTGGCTGTAAGCTGCCAGCCACTGGAGTGCTGACATTTGTGCCTCGGGGTAGCCAGCCCATGCCGTGACCACCTATGAGCATGGCATAACGTTGTGCAGGAGCTGTGCGAACCACCTCCTGCAGCAGTTGGGTGATGCCATGTGCCGTGGTGTAAGACGGCGTGCTGAAGGTGTAGTCGTGCAACACCTTTTGTCGGCATTGGTTGTTGCTGAAGGTGATTTCAAGCAGTTGGGCCTCTGTCTTGCTTGACGACAAGAACACCAGTAGGCGGCGGTTGTCCAATCCATGGTTGTTGGTGATGGCCTGTTCAAAGGCGGTGATGTTGGCCAATAAATAAGAGTAGATGCCAGACCCTGACCAAGGCAGGAACATGAAGATGGTTTGCTCTGTGGGTTGTTCATTCGCTTCATCCTCCTTATGGCAGGATGTACATGTCAAAACCACCATGGCGCATGCCATGGTGGTAATTATATGTTTAATCCATCTTTTCATCATGTTTCCCTATGATTTCGTGTTTATTTGCCTTGCAGAGAGGCAATGGTTTCCTTGAGGGCTGCTATCTTTTCGAGCGAGTCGCTCTCCTTTTTGCGCTCAAGAGCCACAACTGCCTCGGGAGCGTGAGCCACGAATTTCTCGTTGCTGAGCTTCTTGCGCACACCAGCCAGGAATCCTTCCAGGTGTTTGAGCTGAGCCTCTGCCTTCTCTATTTCGGCAGCCACATCAATCTTGTCGCCAAGAGGAACGGCATATTCAGTGGTGCCCACCATGAAGGCGGCAGCGGTGCCATCCTTTTCGGTAACGATGTCGATGGCACTGAGGTTGGCCATCTTGGTGATGACACAGCCGTAGGTTTGCAGGGGGTTGTTGCCCACCACTTGCAGGGCCAAAGCCTCGCGTGGAGAGATGTTTTTCTGGTTGCGCACGGTGCGCACACCGCCCACTACCTGTTTCAACACTTCGATGTCGGAGGCCATGCGCACATCATCGGCTGTAGGAGCTTCAAGATGCAGACAGTCGCGCATAATCGACTCACCCGGCTGGCGGTCGTAAATGTTCTGCCACAGTTCTTCGGTGATGAATGGCATGAAGGGGTGAAGCATCTTGAGCAGCACCTCGAAGAAGTGCAGTGTGGCGTCGTAGGTGGCACGGTCGATGGGCTGCTGATAGTCGGGCTTCACCATCTCCAAGTACCAGCTTGAGAATTCATCCCAGAAGAGGCGATATACGGCCATGAGGGCTTCAGAGATGCGGTATTTGCTGAACAGGTCGTTGATTTCGGCATTGGTTTCCTTGAGTTTTGCCTCAAACCAACTGATGGCCATCTTGTTCACCTCAGGCTGCTGGGCATCCACAGTTTGCCAGCCTTTGACCAGACGGAAGGCATTCCATATCTTGTTGTTGAAGTTGCGGCCCTGTTCGCAGAGGCTTTCATCAAAGAGGATGTCGTTGCCGGCAGGAGCAGAGAGCATCATGCCCATGCGCACACCATCGGCGCCAAACTTCTCTATCAGTTCGATGGGGTCGGGCGAGTTGCCCAGACTCTTGGACATCTTACGACCCAGTTTGTCGCGAACGATACCCGTGAAATAGACATTCTTGAAAGGAATCTTGCCCATATATTCCTCGCCTGCCATGATCATACGAGCCACCCAGAAGAAGATGATGTCAGGAGCAGTCACCAGGTCGCTGGTGGGGTAGTAGTAGTTGATTTCATCATTGCCGGGGCTGTTGATGCCGTCGAACAGCGAGATGGGCCAGAGCCATGACGAGAACCAGGTGTCGAGGGCATCGTCATCCTGTCGCAGGTCGTTCATCTGGAGGTCGGCATTTCCTGTTTGCTCACGGGCCAGCTGCAAAGCTTCCTCAGCAGTTTCGGCCACCACAAACTGCTCTTCGCCATAATAGTAGGCAGGTATGCGGTGTCCCCACCAGAGCTGACGGGAGATGCACCAGTCCTGGATGTTCTCCAACCAGTTTTTATAGGTAGTCTTGTATTTGGCAGGGTAGAAGTTCATTTCGCCGTTGAGCACGGGAGGCAGAGCGATGTCGGCAAAGTGCTGCATCTTAAGGAACCACTGCAGCGAGAGGCGCGGCTCAATGACGGTATCAGGATTGCGCTCGGAATATCCAACCTTGTTGCTGTAATCCTCGACACGCTCCAGGAGCGCTGCCTGCTGCAGGTCGATGGCAATCTGCTTGCGGCAGTCAAAGCGATCCATGCCCACATAGAGCGGCGACTGTACGGAAACGGTGCCGTCGGGGTTGAAGATGTCAATGGATTCGAGGTTGTGTGTCTTGCCCAGCATATAGTCGTTGGGGTCGTGTGCGGGAGTCACCTTAAGACATCCCGTGCCGAACTCGATTTCCACATAACGGTCTTCGATGACGGGGATGACACGGCCCACCAGCGGCACAATCACCTTCTTGCCCTTGAGCCACTGGTTCTTGGGGTCTTTGGGATTGATGCACATGGCGGTGTCGCCCATGATGGTTTCGGGGCGGGTTGTGGCCACAACAGCATAATAGCCCTTGTCGTCGTGGTGAACGACATTGCCTTCGGCCTCAAGCGCCGCCTGGTCGCCTATGGTGTCCTGATACTCTGGAGCCACATAATATTTCAGGTTGTAGAGCTTAGACTGCTCATCCTTGTATATCACCTCCTCGTTGCTGAGGGCAGTCTGTGCCTTGGGGTCCCAGTTGACCATGCGCAGGCCACGGTAGATGAGTCCTTTGTTATAGAGGTCGACAAATACCTTGATGACACTCTTTGAGCGTATTTCGTCCATGGTAAATCCCGTGCGGTCCCAGTCGCACGATGCACCGAGGCGTCGCAGCTGCTTGAGAATGATGCCACCATGTTCATGTGTCCAGTCCCAGGCATGCTTGAGAAACTCTTCACGGGAGAGGTCGTGCTTCTTGATGCCCTGTTCGGCAAGGCGTTTCACCACCTTGGCCTCGGTAGCAATGGAAGCATGGTCGGTGCCTGGCACCCAGCAGGCGTTCTTGCCCTCCATGCGGGCGCGTCGCACAAGAATATCCTGAATGGTGTTGTTGAGCATGTGTCCCATGTGGAGCACACCGGTAACATTTGGTGGCGGGATGACGATGGTGTAAGGTTCACGACCATCGGGTTGACTACTGAACAGCTTGTTGTCAAGCCAGTACTGATACCATTTGGACTCCACTTCTTTGGGGTCGTATTTACTTGCAAGTTCCATTTTTATATATAATATTTGCTTATTTCTTGAAAAATCGTTGCAAAAGTACAAAATATTCGTGGAAAATAGCTACTTTTGCATCACTAAAAATGAAAAATATGCATACAAGGGAAGAAAAGCTGGAGGCTTTCGGGCGTTTGCTCGATGTATTGGACACATTGAGGGAGAAATGCCCTTGGGACAGAAAGCAGACCAACGAGAGTCTGCGCCCCAATACCATCGAGGAGACATTTGAATTGTGTGACGCTCTGCTGAAGAACGACACGAAGAACGTCTGTAAAGAACTTGGCGACGTGTTCATGCACGTCTGCTTCTATGCCCTCATCGGAAGCGAGAAGGGAGAATTTGACATTGCCGACGTTTGCAACATAGAGGCTGACAAACTGATATTCAGGCATCCCCATGTCTATGGCGAGGTGAAGGCCGACACCGAAGACAAGGTGCTGCAGAATTGGGAACAAATCAAATTGAAGGAGAAAGACGGCAACAAGAGTGTGCTTGCCGGGGTGCCAGCCTCGCTTCCTTCGCTCATCAAGGCTTACCGCATACAGGACAAGGCGCGAAATGCCGGATTCGACTGGGAAGACAAAGGCGACGTGTGGGCCAAGGTGCGTGAAGAACTGGCAGAACTGGAAACTGAACTCAGATGCGAGGACGAGGAAAAATCAACCCAGGAACTTGGAGATTTCCTCTTCAGTGTCATCAATGCAGCCAGGTTGTATCACCTCAACCCCGACAATGCCCTGGAATATACTAATCAAAAATTCATCCGCCGTTTCAACTATATTGAAAAACAAGCCAAAGAGCATGGCAAGATGCTGAAAGACATGACTTTGGGTGAAATGGATGAACTGTGGAATGAAGCCAAAGAAATGGAAAGAAAACAATAAAACTGCTATGAAGACGACAAAAAGTTTTACCCTGTTGTGGCTGATGATGGCTGCCTTGCTGGCGGTGGGCTGCAACGGAAAGAAAGCACAGCAGACCGAAGTTGCCGACATTGAAGACCCTGCGGTGGAAGACTCCACGGTGTATGGCGTCTGTGGCAGCAACACGGCCATGAGCACTCTCGAACTGATTGTGGGCAAGGGCGACACCCTGCGCTATATGTTGGAAGGTGAAGACACCACCTCGCAGGTGCTTGGCGGAATGTTCTCGGGCGACCATCTGGCGGTGGTGGGCTACAAGGATGCCAACGGCGAGCTGCATGCCAACAAGGTGATCAACCTGACTTCGCTGCTCGGCAAATGGTATAGCATAAGCAGAAGTTTTGAGATACAGGAAGGAGGAACGGTGACCAGCACCATGCAGGAACCCAAGCCCTATACCGAATGGAGCATCTGCAATGGCAAGTTGGTGCTGTCGGCAGACACCTTCGACATTTACGCTCTCGGTGCCGATTCGCTTTATCTGGAAAACGCCGAAGGCATCTATGGTTATAAACGTCGCGACTACCAGCAAGACACCCGTGGCCTTGTGCCTTGACAACTGACAATCATGCAACCATTCAAAGTTCACATACTGGGATGCGGCAGTGCCCTGCCCACCTTGAAACACAATGCCTCCGCCCAACTGGTGGAGATGTGTGGCAAGGTGTTCATGGTGGATTGCGGCGAAGGCACACAGGTGCAGCTGCGCCGTGCCCGTGTGCATTTCAACAAAGTGTCGTGTGTCTTTATATCACATCTGCATGGTGACCACTGCTTGGGTGTTGTGGGGATGATTTCCACCTTCGGTATGCTGGGCAGGGTCAACCCCCTGCACATCTATGCCCCTGCCTCCTATGAGCCGATACTGAAAAGCCAGCTTGAGTTCTTCTGCAACGGTCTGGAATATGATGTGGTGTTTCACCCCGTTGATACCACTGTCAATACGGTGATTTATGAAGACAAGTCGCTCACCGTGGCCACCATTCCATTGCAACACCGCATAGAGTGTTGTGGGTTCCTGTTCAAGGAGAAACCAGCCCTGCCACATATCCGCAGAGACATGATTGATTATTACGGTATTCCTGAATGGCAGCGCAACAACATCAAGCAAGGAGCCGACTGGATTACCCCCGAAGGCGAGGTGATCGCCAACAGCAGGCTGACCACTCCCGCCGACAAGCCACGGGCATACGCCTATTGCTCAGACACCAAATATTTGCCCCATCTGCATGAGTTGTTGAAGGATGTGGATTTGCTCTACCACGAGGCCACCTACTGTGATGCCGACGAGGAGAGGGCAAAGCTTTACTTCCACAGTACAGCGGGACAAGCCGCCATGGTGGCCAAACAGGCCAACGCCAAACGACTGGTGCTGGGCCACTTCTCGGCACGCTATGCCAACGAGCAAGCCATCCTTGATGATGCCAAAAAAGTGTTTAAATCATCTGTTTTGGCCGACGAAATGTCAATTTTTGATATTTAATAAGGAAAAACACTTGTTTTATTTGGCAGTGAGCGGAAAAAAGCGTACCTTTGTACAAATTTTAAATGTATCCCTATGTTAAGGAAATTGTGCTTCATATCGTTGTTCGCCTGCTTGGTGTTCTCCGTGACATCAACAAGCCATGCCGCTTCAACAATCGAGATTGTTGACAGGGATTTCCAGACAGTGTCAATCTCTCTGCAAGGGAGGACATTGCATGTTGTGGGTGCTGACGGCTTGACACTCAACATCTACAATGTGGCAGGCATACGTGTCATGAGTTTCAAAGTGGATGGTGCTGACCGCCGTTTTGAATTGAATCTGCCCAAAGGCTGCTACATGGTGCAGGCCGGAAAGACGGTAAGAAAAATATCCATCACCAAATAATCTTATTTTCTGAATTTTGTATAAATCGATTGTTCTGGTGTTTGTGGGCATGATGGCTTTGCTGTCATGCCAAAAGTCTGCAAGGCCATACGAACATATATCCGACAATACTTTTTCTTCACTGCGTGTTGAACACTTTCGCATTGACACCGCTGAAGTGCGTGCCGAAATACTGCGTATGACCGGAAAGGAAGGTGTGCTTCCTGCTGACAGGTATTGCAAGAAACACTATCGCAATGGGGGAGCGTTGCTGTGGATTGACCGCATGGGATTGTTGCACAACCCCGATACCCTGCTGCAATATCTGAAACAGGCCGAACAGCACGGCATCAATACCCGGCAGTTTTGGCCGGAGCAGATTACTGCCGACCTGGAAAGAGTGAGGCAACTGCAGTTTGACGATGGCGAACATTCGCCCGGCAAGGTGTTGGCAAGGCTGGAATATCTGCTGACCAGGGCAAGCATACGTTATTCGGCAGGACTGAATTTCGGGTTTGTCAATCCTGACCATTTCTTTAACCGTATCGAACTGCGTGAAGACGATACAACCCACACCAAATACAAATCGTTGTGTTATCTGAAGGTGAAACGCCCCAATGACAGCTTCAACCAACGGGTGATGAATGCCATTGTCAGCGACAGTCTGAACCTGCTGTTGCAGGAGGTACAGCCTAAGGGCAGGTTTTACCGTGACTTGGCTGAACGTTTGCAATCAGCGCATCTGACAGCCAACGAGCGCAAAATTCTGGTGTGCAATATGGAGAAATGCCGCTGGCAATCAGCTGTGCACCCCCTGTTTGACCAATGCCAACGCTATGTGGTGGTGAACATTCCCTCTTATAGCCTGCGTGCCGTTGATGGCAACAAGGTGCTCAACATGCGTGTGGGGTGCGGCACATTGGACCACAAGTCGCCCCTGTTGGTAAGTACGCTTACTCGTATGGACATCAATCCCCAATGGATTATCCCCAAAAGCATTGCCAAAGGCTATGTCGGAAGGGTGGGGTATATGCACCAGCAAGGCATATTTGTGCTGGACAAGAAGCTGGGCAAACTTTCGGCCGAACATGCCAGTTACCAGAAAGTGATGGATGGAGAACAATATCTGGTGCAGGCCGGTGGACCTAAAAATTCGTTGGGCAGGATAGTGTTCCGCTTCGACAACCATTTTTCGGTGTATTTGCACGACACCTCATCCCCATGGTTGCTGCAACGCAGCAACCGGGCACTGAGCCATGGTTGCATACGACTGGAAAAACCATTGGAGCTGGCACTGTTTCTGTTGGGCCCAGGGCAAGATGCCATGGCAGACAAAATCACTTATTCGATGACCATGGATTTTGTCAACGACAACGACTCGGTGAAGGTAAAGCCCAAGATTGACAAGAAACGTATCGTGAACACGGTGCCGGTGAAACCTTCCACACCGCTGTGGATAGCCTATTACACGGTGTATTACGACAACAACAATCAGTTGGTGAGTTATCCCGACGTGTATGGATATGACCAACATCTGATAGAGCACATGGCCCCATATATATAATAAGGTATAAAGCATATTGTCGGCAGGCGCGACAAGGCACTACCAATGATCAAGAAGACAACTCAAGAAGAACAGATACGAAGATGGCTGTCATCAGAAAAGCACAAGCAACAGGCTTTTGAGATGATGGTGAAACTGTACAGCCAACAGTTGTACTGGAAAATACGTCATTTTGTGCTCGACCATGAGGATGCCAATGATGTGCTGCAGAATACGTTTCTCAAGGCATGGAACAATATTGACAGTTTTCAGGGAAACTCGAAGGTGATCACCTGGCTCTACAGTATTGCCATCAACGAATCGCTCGATTTTCTCAGAAGAAACAAGAATGTCTTCGCAACAGACGGTGCCGACGACCTGAATCTGGCCAACCAACTGATGGCTGACGAATATTTTGACGGCGACGAAGCCCATGCCCTGTTGCTGGAGGCCGTGGCCACGCTTCCAGATGTGCAGCGCACCGTGTTTACCCTTCATTATTTTGACAACATGAAATACAGCGAGATAGCAGAAATCCTGCATACCACCGAAGGGTCGCTGAAAGCTTCTCACCATATAGCAGTAAGAAAAATCATGGAATACCTTCATAGGCATCATATATAATAAGGTGGCAGTTTTACCGATTCCCATGATTTTTTTTGCCCAAGAATTAAACCATCAATACGTTTGTGCGTCTAACATATAAAGATTGACGAAAACAAGTCATGGTAAAGATAATGAAAATGAATAATGACCGCCTTCACAACCCAATAGGGCAGCAAGAGATGTTCAAGGTGCCCGAAGGCTATTTCGACAAGTTTCAGCAGCAGATGTCAGCACAATTTGCCGAAATGGCTCAACATGAGCATAGCGCAAAGATACGCCCTTTGCAATATCTGTATCGTGTGGCTGCTTGCGCCTTGGTGCTGGCAGGGTTGACATGCACGCTGTTGTGGTGGAACGGTGGTCACAACCATGAGCCGCTGCAAGCTGATACCCAAGCAGAACATGCCACGACAGTATCAGAATACGGTCTTGATGAGGTGTCGGATTTTGCCATGCTCTGCAATGAAGACATCTATGGATATGTTGAGGGGGAACAATAATCATTGATCAAGATGAAAAAGATAATATTTACAGCGATTTTTGCACTGATAACCACAACACACGCAGGGGCACAATGCAAGAACGGCAAAAATTTCGACCCCCAGCGTTTTCAGGCCGAACTGGAACAGTTTATCACGCAGAAGGCAGGTCTCACTCCGCAGGAGGCTGCCCGGTTCTTTCCAGTGTATGCCGAAATGATGAAAAAGCAGCGTGCGCTGCACGATGAACAGAAATCATTGAAGCGTGTGAAACCGTTGACTGATGCAGAATGCAAGAAGAACATCCAGAAACAGGACGAGCTGGGGGTGCAAATCAGACAGGTGCAGCAAACTTACCATAACAAGTTTATGCACATTCTGTCGCCTGCAAAAGTGTATGATGTGCTGAAGGCTGAAGACCAGTTTCACCGTCAGGCCTTTAAAAGAGCGGCTGACAAGAAGAAGGCTGGAAAGCCAAAGCCGAAACATCCCCAACGAAAACGACAAATAAGTAGTAAAAGATAATGGTGTTTAATTGAGTTGAATGAATGATCATCGTTGTGTAGTGCCGCTCTATTCTGAAAAGGGAATAAGAGCGGCACAAAGGTGATTGACAGAACCTGCCTTATGACTTTTTCGCTTGCTCGTTTCTTTCTTTCAGCAAGTCGCGTATCTCGACAAGAAGCTTTTCCTCAGCCGAAACCTTGGGTGGCTCGGGCTTGGCAGCCTTCTGCTCTTCCTTCTTTCTTTTGCGCGCCAGCTTGTTGATAATCCTCACCAAGAAGAACACGCACAAGGCGATGATGAGAAAATCAAGGATGGTCTGGATAAAACTGCCATAGTTGATGGTGGCGGGAGCCAGTTCTTCGCCAGCCACTTTTACTGCCGGAAGAGTGGCTTTGAGTTCTGAAAAGTTCACCCCTCCGATGATCCATCCTATCGGTGGCATGATGATATCATTGACGATAGAGGTGACGATTTTTCCGAAGGCACCGCCGATGATTACACCGACTGCCATGTCCACAGCATTGCCTTTAACGGCAAACTCTTTAAATTCATTTATAAATTTACCCATGTTTTTGAATTATTAATAGT
>SFEK01000271.1 GCA_004557285.1 Bacteroidales bacterium
TGCTGAGATTATACCCATAGAACCTGATGCAGTTAGCACTGCCGAAGGGATTGCTCTATATAATATAATGTATATAGTTATAGGGCTATTTCTATTCTGTAATTCTTAGTTTCCTATCAAGCATAGCACATCTTTTTCCATTTAGAAAAACAATTTGCTATGAAGAAGTATATCTGTACATTGACAATAGCAGGCTCCGACAGTAGTGGCGGCGCAGGAATACAGGCCGACATCAAGACAATGTCGGCATTGGGAGTGTATGCCGCGTCTGCCATAACATCGGTAACTGTGCAAAACACCGTTGGCGTGAGTGCCATACAGGCTATCAGTCCCGACATCGTGGGGGGACAAATAAAGGCTGTGATGGAGGACATTCGTCCACAAGCTGTTAAGATAGGTATGGTGAACGACCGCGACACGATTGTAGCGATAGCCGGTGTGCTGTCTCAATTCCGCGATGTGTGGCAGTCGATGATTGTCGACCCCGTGATGGTTTCCACAAGTGGATGCAGGCTGATGCAGGAAGATGCCCTGTCCGATTTCTGTTCCCTGTTGCTGCCTATTGCCACCCTGCTCACTCCAAACATCCCCGAAGCCGAGATTCTGTCGGGGATGAAAATCCTCACGGAAGAGGATATGCATCTTGCGGCGCACCGAATCCTTGACTTAGGTTGTCGGGCTGTGCTGATAAAAGGTGGACATTCAGAAGGCAACCGCAAAGTGGATATGCTGTATGTCCGGGATGATAGTATCGTGGAAGGACAACTTGCGGCTCGTCCGGTGCAACGCTATGAACACGAAACGATACCGACCCGAAACACACACGGCACGGGTTGTACACTCTCCTCGGCCATCACATCGTTTGTTGCCCGTGGCCTTTGCCTCGCCGATGCCATCGGTGCGGCAAAGAAATACTTGTCGGAAGCCATCGGGGCAGGCAAGGATGTAGAGATAGGTAAGGGGCACGGCCCTGTGAACCACTTATACAATCCAGACAAACTAATCATCAAACAACTATAACGAGCGAACGGATATGATACAATATATATCAAACAGTAATGCCAAATACAGTCATTTGCAAGGCATCAGACTGGCTCTTGCCGGAGGGTGCCGTTGGATACAGTTGCGTATGAAAGACTGCGCCGATGATGAAATCATACCGGTGGCAAAACAAGTAAAGGAACTTTGTCGGGAATATGGTGCAAAGTTCGTCATCGACGACAATGTGGAGATAGCCAAATTGTTAGACCTTGACGGCGTGCATCTCGGCAAAAACGATATGCCCGTGGCCGAGGCGCGCATTCTTTTGGGCGAAAACAAAATCATCGGTGGCACGGCCAATACCTTTGAGGATGTGGAGCGGATTTATCGGGATGGTGCAGACTATATCGGGTGTGGCCCGTTTCGGTTTACGACCACGAAGAAGCGACTCGCTCCGATATTGGGCTTGGAGGGCTATCGCAGTATTACGTCTCGGATGAAATCCGCAGGAATAGATATTCCGATGGTAGCTATCGGAGGGATAAAAGCCGGGGACATAAAGGACATTATGCAGACAGGAGTGGACGGCATAGCCCTTAGCGGAAGCGTGCTGAATGCGGAAAATCCGGTAGAGGAGATGAAACGAATCATAAAAATATGCGAGAATGAAAAACAGTATTAAATTCAACTACCCTTCTTCCGAGAAGGTTTATCTCGGCGGTAAGATATATCCCGACATCCGTGTGGGGATGCGGCGGGTGACTCTTACCCCAACCGTTACTATCGAGAACGGTGAGCGGAAAGAAAAGGATTGCCCTGTATACGCCAGCCGTGGATTGACGGACGCAAGGAGGGCGAGACTCAGATGTCCTTAGCCAAGAAAGGCATCATTACGCAGGAAATGGAATATGTGGCCATCCGTGAGAACATGAACTGCGAGGAGTTGGGCGTGGAAACCCACATTACTCCTGAGTTTGTGCGCCGGGAAGTGGCATCCGGACGTGCGGTCATTCCGGCCAACAAGAAACATCCGGAGGCCGAACCAATGATTATAGGTACCAACTTCCTTGTAAAAATCAACACCAACATAGGTAACTCCGCCACGACCTCGGGCATGGAGGAAGAGGTGGAAAAGGCTGTATGGAGCTGTAAGTGGGGCGGCGACACACTGATGGACTTGTCCACAGGCAACGATATTCACGAGACACGTGAGTGGATTCTGCGCAACTGTCCCGTACCAGTCGGCACTGTGCCTATGTATCAGGCATTCGAAAAGGTGAACGGCAAGGCTGAGGCACTCACGTGGGAGATTTTTCGCGACACCCTCATTGAGCAGTGCGAGCAGGGAGTGGACTACTTCACCATCCATTGCGGCATACGCCTAAAGAACATCCATCTTGCCGACGGTCGTCTTACAGGCATTGTGAGCCGCGGAGGAAGCATCATCTCTAAATGGTGTCAGGTGCATCAGCAGGAGAGTTTCCTGTATGAACATTTCGACGACATCTGCGACATCTGTGCAAAATATGATGTTGCCATATCTCTTGGCGACGGTCTACGCCCGGGAAGCATCCACGATGCCAATGATGCCGCGCAGTTTGCCGAACTTGACACAATGGGCGAGCTGGTGGAACGTGCCTGGGCAAAGAACGTACAGGCCTTCATCGAAGGTCCCGGTCATGTGCCGATGCACAAAATAAAGGCAAATATGGAGCGTCAGATAGAGAAATGCCACGGTGCCCCCTTCTACACTCTCGGGCCGTTGGTGACAGACATTGCACCGGCTTACGACCACATAACCTCTGCAATCGGGGCTTCAATGATCGGCTGGTACGGCACGGCAATGCTCTGCTACGTTACGCCGAAGGAGCATCTCGCCCTGCCTGAGAAGGAGGATGTACGCACTGGAGTGGTAACATACAAGATTGCTGCTCATGCCGCAGATTTGGCTAAAGGACATCCGGGTGCGACTGTGCGCGACAATGCACTGAGCAAGGCACGCTACGACTTCCGTTGGAAAGACCAGTTCAACCTGTCTCTCGACTCTGAGCGCGCACTTGAATATTACAAGACCAGCAATCGCGTGGATGCCAACTACTGTACAATGTGCGGACCTAACTTCTGCGCTGCACGAATCAGCCACTCGCTAAAAAGTTGTGAGGAGAATAAATAAAGTTATAAAACCAATTAAATATATAAGAAATGATAGAGACACAAGTATCTAAAGGTATCATCAGTACCTATTTTGACAAACTTCAGCGTAATCTTAATCTTGACGTTGCCATTGTGGGCGGCGGTCCTTCGGGCATCGTGGCAGCCTATTATCTGGCAAAAGCCGGTCTGCGCGTGGCACAGTTCGACCGTAAGTTGTCGCCCGGCGGAGGTATG
>SFEK01000272.1 GCA_004557285.1 Bacteroidales bacterium
GTAGTCACATATAATAGGAACACCAACGTGAACATGGGTGGTAAGTTTAGGATTTAGCAAGTTTGCTGTGTGTTTTCGTGTACTCACCACGATGGCGCGTTGCAGATGTTCTATAACATTCTTGCGATCAGGTTGGACCGCGAACTGTGGCTCAATGAAAATACTGGTCACGAGGTGGTGCTCTACTCCTACAATTATAGCGGTAAGGGGTCGCACACACCAGTTGCTGAGAACTCCTACGAAATATGGAACTGGTGCAAGCGGTTTACACTGAATCCTGATGCTCCGGGAAACTCCACACAAGAAGAGGTAGAGGTGGTTCATTACGACGCAACTGCCCAGAATGCATGGGTTGCCACTCCAACCAGTGGTATTCCGAGCGGGTCTGATATTACCTTCAATGGTGCAACAGTAACTATTGGAGCACCAGACGACGCTGTCACTTGGGCTTGGCATGCGGGCAACCAGGGGCTACTACCGTCGCAGATGCCCTCAACCGGCGGAACCATTGAGACACTCATCACATCGTTCTCCGAAACTGAACCATACGGCGAACTACCCACTCATGGTGCTTTTCTGAAGATAGAACCTTCTACAGCCGGTAAAATTACCATCAGCGGCAAGGCTTCGGCAAACGCTGCACAGCCACTGGTATTCGTTGCTTGCCAGAAAAACAACCCGCTATCCCCCGAGTCAGTAAAGATAACACCATGGGATAACAACGTGACACAATGGACGTATGAGGTCGATGCAAACCATGTCTATTACTTCTTCCAACAGGCATACCCTGGACAACTCACAGCCTACCGCTTCACACTCCGGAGCATTTCGTTTGAGTGTAACGTGGAGGCATCGGTCACAGATTTGCATTATTCAAGAAATCAGCAGAATGTCATCTACGGACTTGAAGGCATTCACCGTAACGACGTTCAGCGTGGATTGAATATCGTGGTAACAGCCGGCGGCAGCATCAAGAAAATTCTCAGCAGATAGCAGATTATATATAAAAGATGGCCTTGAAGGATGACTCCTCGGGAGAGCATGACATCAGCGACGCGCTCATCCGTCGGCAGGCAGACGCGATGGTATCAAAAGGATTGAAAGATGTGGGCTACAATCACATCAATATCGACGATGGCTTTTTTGGTGGACGCAATACGGAAACTGGCGAACTTATCATCCATCCCACACGTTTCCCCAACGGACTCAAACCCGTAGCCGACTACATCCATTCAAAGGGTCTTAAAGCCGGAATCTACAGCGATGCCGGTGCAAACACATGCGGTAATATGTACAATGGCGATGTGCTCAGCGTGAATGTCGGACTCTACAACTACGACCAGCACGATGCCGACTTCTACTTCAAGGAGTGCGGTTTCGACTTCATCAAGGTGGACTTCTGCGGCGGTGACGCTCCACAGAACACACAGCATCTGGCTCTCGACCCGCAAAAACGCTACACCGCCATCAGCAACGCCATCAAAGCTACCGGTCGAAACGATGTGCGACTGAACGTATGCCGCTGGGACTATCCCGGCACATGGGTTCACGACGTGGCATTCTCCTGGCGCACCACCCACGACATCTGGGACGGCTGGCCATCAGTGAAGGGTATTCTTGCTGAAAACCTATACATGAGTGCCTACAGCTACGACGGCCGCTTCAACGACATGGACATGCTCGAGGTGGGACGCTCCATGACTACCGAGGAAGACAAGACCCACTTCGGCATGTGGTGTATCATGAATTCTCCACTGCTCATAGGCTGCGACCTCGAAAACATCAAGACCACAACACTCAATCTGCTGAAAAACGAAGAACTGATAGCCCTCAATCAGGATACGCTCTATCAGCAGGCATACATCGTAGCACTTTCCAACAGCTGTTACATTCTGGTGCGAGACATTGAAGAACTGAACGTCACCAAACGCGCCTTCGCCATCTATAATCCCAACGATGCTTCCAAACAGGCAACCGTACGATTTGCCGACCTGTGCCTCGGCGGAAAGGTGAAGCTCCGCGACCTGTTCCAGAAGAAAGGCCTGGGCGAGTTTTCCGACAGTTACAGCGTAACCATCCCTGCCCACGGCACCCGTATCTACATCGCTGAAGGCGAGCTGCGGCTGGAGCGCACCCGCTACGAAGCCGAGACTGCCTACATCAGCAACTATCAGGAACTGAAAAACAATCAGACAGAACATACAGGTATATATGAATATGCCGACTTCTGCTCATCAGGACTGAAGGCAGGGTGGCTTGGCTACAACGAAAAGAACGACCTTGTTTGGCGCGATGTATATAGCAACGAAGGAGGTGACTACAAAC
>SFEK01000067.1 GCA_004557285.1 Bacteroidales bacterium
AATCCATAATATTGATGGTAGCGATGGGGTCACCGTCACGATAGATCACAGCCTTGGGGTCGTTATTTACAGCATTCCATACAGAGAACATCAACTCAACATTGTTGACACCCTCTTCGGCAGGCTGTGCCAATAAGTCAATGTAGGTGTCTTCCATCTTGTCGGTGAAGTCGGCATACTGCAGTTCATAATATGTGGGCTGTGAATACCACTCCTCACCATCAAACGAGGTGTATTCCTTGGCCTGGATGCGGTCATGGGCTTCGTCAATAAAGGCATAGTCAATCTTGAATTCGCCGTAAGGCTGTCCTTCTTCGTTAAACTTGTATCTGATATAGCTCAGCGGGTTAGAATCATCATCGTACTCCCAGAGTTCAACCTGGAAAGCCTTGGGCATCATTTCGCCGAACATTTCGTCCTCAACCATTACGGCATGGTCTTCCTGGATTTTGTTGCCGTTATTGTCGTAGATATAGTATGCGGTGTAGTTGTCACCGTCGTATTTGCCTGTTGATACCATCACCTCGGGGCATCCGGGAGCAATATAGCTGCTGTAGGTCTCTGTCACCTCGTCATAGGGGGTTTTGATGACTTTGGTGGCCACGTTGCCGTCCTCGTCGTAGGTATAAGTATTGGTGTTGGTGCTCTCACCCCAAGAGTTGTAGGTGGTCATGTCTTCCTGTACCAGATTGCCTGCCTCGTCGTAGGTATAGACTGTCTCACTGCGCTTCTCACGTGCCCAGTCGCCGAAATCATAGCTACCATACTGATATTGTGTAGAAGAAAGAATCTTGCCATTCCCATCGTAGTTGTTGGAGGTGTAGTAGCTGATTTTGTAGAGGTCGGTGTCATATTCACGACCCATTTTGTTGGTAAACGCCAACTTGTCGTCATAGTTGTAGAAGTAGTACTCCATATGCATGTCCTTGTCTGCAGGAACAGTACCCATGGCATCGCCATACCATGTCTTGCTCACCAGGTAGCGCTGTTTGGGTCCCTGTGGCACATCGCCTACTTCGCCGAGTGCGGTTGACATGGTGAAGGTAGGACCGTAGAGCGAGTTGCTCAGTGTGCCAAGCTTGCTCACGGTCTTCTCTGTCAGGTTGTAGGCATACACCGTGCTGGCGGAAAACTTGTACAGGGTATTGCCGTCTTGAGAGGTGAGCAGGCTCACTGGCAATGTAGATGAGCCGTCGAGCTCAGCACCGTCAATCAGCAGAGCAATGCCGAACGTGCTGTCCATGGCGTAGATGTTGTTGAGGGGCTGGAAGTTCGACTTGTATTTGTTTTCGAGCAGATACATGCCGCCATTGCCGTCATACGCCATAGCGGAGAATTTCTGTTCGTAGGTGGTGACCAGTGTCAGCACGCCATTGGATGGGTCGATGGAGTAAAGGTTGGTCAGCTGGTAAGAGTCTGTCTCATCCCAGTCCTGAGAGATGCCATACAATACACCGGTGGCTTCGTTGTAGGCCATGCCCTGCATGTTGGCACCCGGAGCACCATTTTTGTATTGGTTGTTGATGATGGTCACTTCACCTGTAGTATGGTTGATGGTGGCGAAGCTGTATTTGTAATTTACATCATACAAGAATGCGTAATATTTGTCACCCACATTGGCACCGCAGATGATACCGTCTTCAAAATCATAGTTGATTTCCTTGACGCTTTCCGGCGTGGTCTTCGATTCGGTGGAGAGCGACTCGATGTCAAACTTCACTGTAGAATTGCCATCCCAGTTTGATTTAATACCGTACACAGTGGTCTGTGCGGTTGCTGAAGCACTTGCTCCAATAGCCAGGAGCAAAGACGCAACACTCTTAAGTAATGAATACCTCATAAGCTTTAAATTTAAATTTACAAAAATGTTTATCTTGAACAGTAATTTTTCCTTATACGGCAGCAAAGGTAACAAAAAATCTGTTACAAAAAAACTTTTTGCGTTTTTTTCTCGTTTTTTTCATACTATTCAAATATAATTGCTACTTTTGCAAAGTAAAAACGTAAAGTAATCAAATCAATAACAATTTACAATAACCATGAAGAAATTATTTTTTACACTATTTTCGGCAGCCATGGCCTTGTTGCCCACGCAAGCTGCCACCTTTGGTTATACCAACGGTACGTTTAGCACAAGCAACCTCTACAGGATGGGCTCTACCACCAAGCAGGGACAGGCCATACGCCTGAGCCACGAAAAACTGCAGCTGTTCAAGGGCAAGAGCATCTCGTCGGTCAACATGGTGTTCGGCTCGCGCAACACTACGGACAAGAAAGCCACCCTCTTCATCGCCACGTCGTTGCAGGGCGACCCTGTCTATACCCAGGAACTCTCCATCAGCAAGTCGGTGAAGCTGCTCACCTTCAACCTTGATACACCTTATTATATTACGGGGGATGAAGAGGAACTCTACATCGGCTATACAGCGGAAATCAGCACAAGCTACAAACTGCTCAGCGCCGATTTTGCCACCGAACTGGAGAACTGTTGCTTTGCTTGGGGAGATGAGGGTTGGACCGACACTTTCGGCACTGGTGCAGGCGGTGCCAACATCCAGCTGAACATCGATGATGCCGACAGTTTTACTGATGTGATGATGACCAAGGCCGACATGGACGGCTATCTGCAGTCGGGAGGCAAGTATGCCTTCAACGCCAATGTGTTCAACTTTGGCACCGAAACGGTGAACGACCTGGATGTGAAACTCACCATCGACGGTCAGTCGTCCACCTTCCGCTTCTCCGACCTCAACCTGGTGCAGGGCGGAAGCACATCCCTGACCCTGCCCGAATATGAGGCTACTGTGTCGGGCAACGTGGAGGTGAACATCGAGGTGACCGCAGTCAACGGCAATGCCGATGACGACGTGGCCGACAACGTTGCCCTGTCACATCTCTTCTTCTATCCGGAAAACATGGAGCGTGCCCTGCTGGTCGAAGAGTTTACCAGTCAATCGTGCAGCAACTGTCCCAGCGGTGCCACCACACTGAACAGTGCTCTGGAACAAAATGCCACACTGCCTGTGGTGGCGGTGATGCACCACTCTGGCTATGCCCCCGACATATTCACCATGGCCGATGACTATCAATACACCTTCTTCTACGGTTCCAACAGCACCTATGCCCCTGCAGTGATGATCAATCGCCTGTGCAACCCCTTGGTGTCGCAGGTGCCGGTCATCAACGCCGTTTACAGCTATATCAACCCGACCCTGGAATATGCTGAACAGCAGCAGCCCTACGCCTCAATCAAACTGGAAAGCAGCTTTGATGAAACCACCCGCGAGGTGAAGGTCAAGGCTTCGTTCTATCCCCACACCACACTGCCGGGTAAACAGAACCTCATCAATGTGGTGATGACACAAGACAGCATCGTGGCCTTACAGTCTAATGGCGGAATGAATTATGTTCACCGTCATGCGTTCAGAGGATCACTCACAGGAAATGCCTGGGGATTGCTTGCCGACTTCACTCCTGGAGAGGAGACCACTTGGGAAACCACATTCACCTTGGGCGAAACCATCTATTCTGATTATTGGACGGATGAGTTGCTGGAGAGTGCCGGCAGAACCAAAGAGTCGGTGGACTTGCCTGTTGACATCAACCAGATGCACATCGTGGCCTACATTGCTGAATATGACACCAACGATGTCAACAAGAACCGTGTATACAACTGCACGGAAGTGAAACTGGGCGAGAGCCACACCCAGAGCGGATATGTGACGTCAGGCATCGACACTCCGATGTTGTCGGATGAAGCCTTTGCCCAAGTGAAGGTCAACGGACGCCGTATCGTGGTAGAGGGTCATGCCGATGCGGTGGCACTTTACGACATGACGGGCCGCCAGATCGATGCCTCACAGCTGTTGTCCACCGGAGTGTATATCGTCAAGTTAAGCCAAGGCAACCGTCAGGTGTCCAAGAAAGTTGTTGTAAGATAATCTGGCATGACAATGAAACGCATTTGTATTTATATGTTTGCCCTGCTTTCAGCAGCGACAACAAACGCACAGCAAACGCTGTCGCCCATGACCAAGGCCATTTGCCATGGCAACACTGTGCCCGGCAGGCATCAAGTGTTTGGTGAGAAAATGGCTACGGCTTACCTTACCATCGACACCTCTACCACCAACTGGCAGACATTGGCTGCCGCAGGATTCCATGTGGCGGCCATCAGCGACGACGGATGGTCAAGAGCCACAGCTACCGTGCGCCTGCCTTATTCGCGCATTGACGAACTGTCTGCCATGGAGGGTGTGGTATATGTGCAGTTGAGCAATGCACCACAGCCCATGCTCGACATTGCCCGTGAAGAGACCGGCGCCGACAAGGTGAAGGCTGGCACAGGCATTGATCGTGGCTATACCGGCAAAGGGGTAGTGGTGGGCGTAGTGGACGATGGTTTCGACTACAACCATGCGGCATTTCGCAACCCTGCCGACGGGACATTGCGCATCAAGCGAATATGGGAACAGGGCACCGATGCCATGCAGGGCTGTGAGGCTCCCGCAAAATATGGATATGGCATCGAATTGGTTACCCCTGAACAGATAACCACAGCTGCCGGTGATGATGACATCAACTCGCACGGTACACATGTGACGGGTATCGCCGCAGGGTCAGACTCCTATATGGAAGGGGCATGGCAGGGCACAGCCCCCGAAGCCGACATCGTGCTGGTGAGTCTTGACCGCTACAACACCACGACTGCCGACATCAGCAATGCCGTGGCTTATATCTTTGATTATGCCGATGAAATGGGGATGCCCTGTGTGGTCAACCTGAGTTTGGGTTTCCATGAGGGACCGCACGACGGCACCTCGACCTTTGATGTGATGGCCGACAAGATGCAGGGCAAGGGACGACTGATTGTAGGTTCTGCCGGCAACCACCGTGCCGACCAGTTTCATGTGAACCATACCTTTGTCTCGGCTGATGAAGCTCCGCTGAGCACCTTCATCGCCTACAAGCAGGCACCGTCTGCCAACAATGTGGGCGGCAATATCGAAATATGGGGCGAAGAAGGTTGCGACTTTGAAGTGCAACTGTCTGCCTACAGTATCTTCAACAAGCAGCACAAAAACACGGTGACGGTTTATCCAGCCGAAGGCGACATGCCTGAGGTGAAACTGGGCAGCTATGTCACAGGCTCCTATTCGGTGAGCTCAGAAATCAGTCCGCTCAACAACAAACCCCATGTGCTGATTTCATCGGCCATTACCAACATGCGCAACAATTATGCCGTGGCGATTACCGTGGTGCCCAAAACCAAGGGACAAGTGGACATATGGGCAGACAACACCCGTGTGGGACTGGAGTCGCTCGATATCGAAGGCTTTACTGCACCGGGCAACGCTTCGACCATTGCCGAGATCGGTGGCACGGGCAAGCGGATACTGTCAGTGGGTGCCTATACCACACGCACCGATATGCTTTTGGAAAACGGCACATCGACTTCGGTGACAGAAACCTTGGGCAACATCAGTTCTTTCTCCAGTTACGGACCTACGGCCGATGGGCGCGTCAAGCCTGATGTGGCCGCTCCGGGCTGTCTCATCATCTCTGCCTTGTCGTCCAACGACCTTTCGGGCACCCAGCTGGTGGCCCATCGCTATTCCGACGGTGGCCGCGACAATATCTATGGCTACATGCAAGGCACCTCAATGTCTTCGCCGTTTGTGGCAGGCGTGGTGGCCACCTGGCTGCAGGCCTATCCTGAGCTCACTCCTGAACAGCTGAAGGAAATCATCAGTGCCACCGCACGCACTGATGACAGTACGGGAGACCTTGGTGAGCAGGGCAACAACGATTGGGGCTTTGGCAAGATTGATGCCTTTGAGGGACTGAAGTCGTGCATCGAACTGGCTTCGACAGGCATCCGCCAGGTCAACGGCAGTTTCAACGGCGACCTGCGTCTTGAGGGCGACTGCATCTATATCGGTGCCTTGGCTGCTGCCCCCGTGACCGCCACGCTCTACGACACCACTGGCCGTAGGCTCTTTATGCACAACCTGGGCATCTTGACACCAGGAGACAATGCTTCGGTGTCGGTGGCATCGCTGCCCGGCGGCACATACCTTTTGCAGGTATCTACACCGCAATCGGTAAAGACCGTCAAGTTTGTGAAGAAATGACATGCTGACCAATAACGTCAAGAGCCTGAAGGATTTTTCCCTCAGGCTCTTTGCGTTTCACCCATCAAGAGGAGTCGCTATAACTTGACCAATGAGATGTCAACAAGATTATTCACGATGGCGTAAATGGTGAGACCGGCAGGACTGTGTATCTGCAGTTTGCGGGCAATGTTTCTGCGGTGGGTAATGACCGTGTTGACCGAAATGAAAAGATGGTCGGCCACCTCCTTGTTGCTCATGCCCTGCACAATGCAAATCACCACGTCTTTCTCGCGCTTGCTCAGTTGTTCGCTGTTTTCCTGACTGATCATCTTGGATATTTTCACGCTTACATCGTTCTGCTTGAATTTACGTTCCAGATAGCTGATGGCCGGTATGAAGAGAAAATCTTCTACCATGGCATGATTGAGCAGCCACTCTTCATTGATGTAAAGGTTGTAAAGCGTGGCGGTGAGCTGGTTGTTGTGTCGCATGTCGCTGGGAAGGTATTTCAGAATGATGTTCTTGAGTTCGCGCAACTTGACATCAATCTTGCTGTGGTTCTTGGAGAAAGTCCCGATGTCGTAATTCTCGTCCACCTGATTGTTGAGCAGATGGTCAACGTAGGGGAACACCGTCTGTTCCTCGTATTCCATGTGGAGGTGAATTTCCTGGGCATATTCATCGTAAAGCTTGATGATGAGTTTGGCCAGACTGTCGTTCACATCGAGGGCATCCACCAACTGCTTGCGGATAAAGGGAAGCTGAAAATTCAGGTAATAGTCGTGCGATGCCTTGAGATAATGCAGCAAAGTGGGGATGGAAAGCAGTTCCTGGTCGAACTCACGGCTACCGTTGATGGTGAAATTGACCACCGCAAGGAAAGTGTAGGTATCTACCTGCTGATGTTCGCACACCTCTCTCACGGTCTTGTCACCAAAACCAAGATTGATGCCAAAACGCCCCAAACTCTGCAATGTGTCATAATTGTCGGCGATGATAGAAATCATCTTGTCATCTGCCTCATACATCTTGTGATTTTTCATTGTTCATTGATTTGTCCTTGCTCTTGGACGTTGCTTGTTGCAAGCTGTCCATGCCATATCATGAATATCATTTGCAAAATAACGATTTTTTTTTGAATTATGCAATCACCAAAAATAGGTATTTCAAAAAAATCAAGGTATTTCCACGGTATATCCCACTCCGATGTCCCATCTGTGCAAAGTGCGTGAACCGCATAACCGCCTCACCGCCCACTGTGCCTTGAAGCATAACGGCGAGAGAAACTTGGGCAGCAGGGATTTGCCCTTTTGGGTGCTGACGCCAGAGAACGGAAGGAAATGAGCACCCACAGTATATTGGTTGGCTGTAATGTCTGCATAGATTCCGTCGAATCTTACAAAGGGGCGGAATGAACATAAGGGTGTGAACAGCTGCATCACGTCGTACCCCAGCTCACATCCCACAGTGCGGGCTTTCTGCTCGCTGCTGAGGATGGCCGAACCGGAAGCCAACCAACCCCCATCTTCGTATTGCCAGTCGAGTGCGGCAATGGCCATGCCGTCAAGGCACACCACATCTTCGGGGGCAGCATCTTGTAACATTCCGTAATTGGCAGACCCGCAAAATCCACTCAACCCCAACTGCAGACCAGGCAATAAACCCTCATAATCTACACGTCCCACCAATCCGAACAAATGGGAGCGTTTCAACGGCAGGTCGGCTATGAAGGGCACAATCACCTGGCACAACCAGGCATCATGCTGCCAGGACAAACCCACTGCTGCCTCGTGCCATGTCATGGGAACTATGGCCGCCTCGCTTGCCGCATCATAAATGGTCATGGCCTCTGCGCCGCGATTGACAGTCCCTATGGGCAGAGGCTGTATGCCTAACTTGAGTTGCCATTCCTTGCTGATGCTTTTGCCCACATACAATTGGTTGATCGTGAAATTGTCGCGAAACACATTGTTCCACCGCCCGTCTTCATGAAAACGTTCGTACTCTAACTCTGTGGCTACCGACCACCCGCCCCCTAAATCAGCTTCTGCGGAAAAGACAACGTGAGGGAAATCCCATACATTTTTCACAGGCTCATCATGTTTGAATCCGTGATTGGCCTCCATATAGATTTCGCCGTGAAACCTGTCCGAAGTGCGGTTGGTCACCCTCGCCGTGTCAGTATCTTGACTATGTCCCGCCATTGGGGTCAATACAAGTAATGACAAAAAGAGAGAAATCGTCTTCATCATTTTTTTTGGGTGCAAAATTACAACAAATGCGTACAATGCACAATACCCAAAAATGATGATTTTAGGGGGCATGAAAAACCCGTATATCCTCCATCTGTAAGAGCATATACGGGCTTTATCGTCATCACACCTGATGGTGTGCGTAGAATGTCGCTATTTGGCGTAAGCTACACTTCTTGTTTCACGGATGACCGTAATCTTCACCTGTCCGGGATAGGTCATTTCGTTCTGAATCTTTGTAGCTATTTCACCTGAAAGCAGTTCAGTTTCCTTGTCGTCCATCTTGTCGGCACCCACGATTACGCGCAACTCACGGCCAGCCTGTATGGCATAGGTCTTGGTAACGCCGGGATAGCTCATGGCAATGGCCTCAAGGTCGTTAAGACGCTTGATGTAGGCCTCGACAATCTCGCGGCGGGCACCAGGACGGGCACCACTGATGGCATCACACACCTGGACGATGGGCGCAAGCAGTGTGTTCATTTCCATTTCGTCGTGGTGAGCGCCGATGGCATTCACGATATCAGGTTTCTCCTTGTATTTCTCTGCAATTTTGGCACCGTAGAGGGCGTGAGGCAATTCGCTCTCCTCGTCGGGCACCTTGCCGATGTCGTGGAGCAATCCGGCGCGTTTGGCCTTTTTGGGGTTCAATCCCAGTTCTGAAGCCATAACCGCACAGAGGTTGGCTGTTTCGCGGGCATGTTGCAGCAGGTTCTGTCCGTAGCTTGAACGGTATTTCATTTTGCCGATGATGCGGATGAGTTCAGGATGCAGGCCATGGATACCCAAGTCGATGGCTGTTCGCTTGCCTGTCTCAATCACCTCGTTTTCGAGTTGTTTCCTTACCTTGGCCACCACTTCCTCAATGCGGGCTGGATGTATTCTGCCATCGGTGACGAGCTGGTGCAATGCCAGACGGCATATCTCGCGGCGGATGGGGTCAAAAGCAGAGATGACGATGGCCTCGGGAGTATCGTCAACCACGATTTCCACACCGGTGGCCGCTTCAAGCGCACGGATGTTTCTTCCCTCACGGCCAATGATACGACCCTTCACCTCGTCGTTATCAATGTGGAATACACTGACAGAGTTTTCAATGGCTGTTTCTGTGGCAACACGCTGTATGGTCTGTATCACGATTTTCTTGGCCTGTGCGTTGGCATTGAGCTTGGCCTCGTCCATGATTTCGTTGATGTAGCTGGCTGCATTGGTACGCGCCTCGTCCTTCATGCTCTCTACCAGGCGTGCACGCGCCTCGTCGGCGCTGAGTCCTGAAAGCTCTTCCAGTTTGGCACGCTCCTGAAGTTGCATCTTGTCCAGCTCTTCCTGCTTGATTTGCAAGAGCTTCTTCTCGTTGTCGATACGCTGCTGTTGCTGGTCAACATCCTGCTTGCGTCGTCCCAGTTCCTCCTGTCGCTGGTTGAGTGAGAGTTCACGCTGCTTCAGCCTGTTCTCGCTTTGCTGGATTTTCTGGTTGCGGCTTTGAACTTCTTTTTCAAGTTCTGCCTTTTTGTTCAGGAATTGCTCCTTCACCTCAAGCATTTTGTTCTTTTTCAACACTTCCGCCTCTTTACGGGCGTTTTCCATCATTTCATTATATTTTCCGGTAATGACGTGTCGGAAAATAAAGTATCCGCCAAGTCCACCCAATACCAGGGCGACAACGGGTATTAATATATCAAATATCATTTGTTAAAATTATGTTGTTAATATTCTTACTGTTTTGATAGTCGGGGATTTTGGTTGACGCCAAGGGCTTCTTCCACCTCTTGTGTCAACTGTGCAAGAATATTGTCATAAGGTTCAGTGTCGTGGTTGCTCTTTTCATATTCCAGACTGCTGGCAATATCGAGCATGGCCATGAATAGTATTTCTTTTTCGCTGCGTGTCGTTTTGTATATGTCGGCAAAAAAGTTCACCTTTTCGTTGATGAGCTTGGCGGCATTGCGGCACAAAGGTTCGTCCTCGGGATAGACTCTCACCGAGATGTCGGTATCATAGAGATGCAACCTGATATGT
>SFEK01000068.1 GCA_004557285.1 Bacteroidales bacterium
CACATGTTCAAGGCCTATGCCAAGCCCATCTATACCTATATTGCCTTTGCTTTGTGCATCGGTTTGGTCTACGCCTGTGGCTTGCCCTATCTGTACACCGCTGTGGGTACCTTCATCATTTGCCAAGGCAATTCTCCTACCCAGGTGGAAGCTATCACCGATTCTGTGGAAGAATACGCAAGGGTTCACGCCAACGAAAAACCCGTACACATCGTGGGACAGAACAACGCCCAATGGGTGGCCATGGACTATACTGACGTCATGGTGCATATCTTTCTGCCCGAAACAAGAAGTTATTATAACATGGAAAACTTGTGGCAGGATGCCAAGTTTACCCATGTGCCTGATTTAGACTAACAGCACAAGACATGGAACAAAACAAGAACAACAAGATGCCTAAATTCAGCATGAACTGGATTTATGTACTTGTCATCGTCGGTTTGGTATCTGTTTACCTCATGGGAGGCGATGCTGTCAGCGGCAGCACCAACAAACAGGTGTCATACACCGAATTCAAGGCATTGGTAGATAAGGGGTATGCCTCAAGGGTGATCATCAACAAGGATGAAAGCACACTGCAGATGTATGTCAAACCAGAACATATCCGTGACGTGTTTCATGCAGGAACACAGCAGACAGGCAAAAACCCGTACGTGAAAGTAGAATTTGGCAGTGTTGACCAGGTGGAGAAATTTCTCGACACTGAGCGAAGCGCAGGCAAGTTCAAGGGCGACCTGACCTACGAAAACCGTAAGGGCAATGATTTACTGAACATTCTCATCAATGTCGGCCCGATACTCTTCATCGTTTTCCTCTGGGTATTCTTCATGCGCCGCATGGGCGGCGGTGGTGCCGGCGGTGCCGGTGGAGTGTTCAACGTGGGCAAGAGCAAGGCCAAGATGTATGAAAAAGGCGGCGAAATGAACATCACATTCAAAGATGTAGCAGGACAGGCTGGTGCCAAACAGGAAGTGCAGGAAATCGTGGAGTTTCTGAAAAATCCCAAGAAATATACCGACCTGGGTGGAAAAATACCCAAAGGTGCACTGCTCGTAGGGCCTCCGGGAACGGGTAAGACCCTGTTGGCCAAGGCTGTGGCAGGAGAGGCCGGCGTGCCTTTCTTCTCGATGAGCGGTTCTGACTTCGTCGAGATGTTCGTGGGTGTGGGTGCAAGCCGCGTGCGCGACCTGTTCAGACAGGCCAAGGAAAAATCACCTTGTATCATCTTCATCGACGAGATTGATGCCGTGGGGCGTGCAAGAAGCAAAAACCCTGCCATGGGAGGCAATGACGAGCGAGAGAACACGCTCAATGCCCTGCTGACCGAAATGGATGGCTTCGGCACCAACAGCGGTGTCATCATCCTGGCAGCCACAAACCGTGCTGACATGCTCGACTCAGCCTTGCTCCGTGCCGGACGTTTCGACCGCCAAATCAATGTAGATTTGCCCGACCTCAACGAACGCAAGGAAATATTCCAGGTACACCTGAAACCTGTGAAGACCGACCCCTCTGTGGATATCGACATGCTGGCAAGACAGACACCGGGATTCTCAGGCGCTGACATTGCCAACGTATGCAATGAGGCAGCACTTATCGCCGCACGACACAACAAGGCGACTGTCGAAAAGCAAGACTTCCTTGATGCCGTTGACCGCATCATCGGTGGTCTGGAGAAGAAAACCAAGGTGATGACAGCCAACGAGAAACGAACTATCGCCCTGCATGAGGCAGGACATGCCACCATATCATGGTTTCTGGAACATGCCAATCCCCTGGTAAAGGTATCTATCGTGCCCCGTGGAAGGGCACTTGGCGCAGCATGGTATATGCCCGAAGAGCGACAGATTACCACCAAGGAGGAAATGCTCGACGAGATGTGTGCCACCCTGGGGGGACGTGCTGCTGAAGAACTGTTTACCGGACATATCTCGACCGGAGCGATGAACGACCTGGAACGTGTCACCAAAAGTGCCTATGGCATGATTGCCTATGCAGGCATGAGCGACATGCTGCCCAATATCTGCTATTATAATAATAATGAATATAATTTCCAGCGTCCTTACTCAGAAACCACAGCCAAAATCATGGACGATGAGGTGTTGAAAATGATCAATGAACAGTACCAGCGCGCAAAAGCACTGCTCACCGAACATCAGGAAGGACACAACCAGCTGGCTGAACTCCTGATCGAGAAAGAGGTAATCTTTGCTGAAGATGTGGAAAAGATTTTCGGCAAAAGGCCATGGCAGAGCCGTTCGGCTGAAATCATGGAAGAAAAGCAGAAGACGGAGGCCGAGAATGCGGAAGGTGCTGAAAAAGTGGAACAACAGGGAACAGAACCTAAAGACGAATAAAACATGAAGAATCTTATCGTAAGAAGCATCACGGGAATATTCTTCGTGACCGCCATCGTTGTATGTTTCATGGATGATTTTGCCATGGAATTCCTCTTTGCCTTGGTCACGGGGCTGTCGGTATGGGAATTCTGCGGATTGGTGAACAATGTCAAAGGCGTGCAGGTCAACAGGTTTATCAACACAGTGGCAGCAGTGTATTTTTTCCTTGCCATGGGCGGTTTCTGCAACGGCATGGTGCAGACAGGTGCAGTTTTCATACCCTATCTGCTCACCGTGGTCTATCTGCTCATTAGCGAACTTTATACCAAGGCTGCAAACCCTGTTAACAACTGGGCATACTCCATGCTCGCACAGATGTATATTGCCCTACCCTTCTCCACCATCAACATACTGGCTTTCAACGCCACTTCTGATGGACAAATCGTGTTCAACTACATCGTCCCCTTGTGTGTATTCATTTTCCTGTGGGCCAACGATACGGGGGCCTATTGCAGCGGATCGCTCTTCGGCAAGCACAAACTGTTTCCTCGCGTGTCACCCGGAAAGAGTTGGGAAGGCTCCATCGGCGGTGGCATTCTTGTACTTGCCATTGCTGCAGGCATCGGCTGCTACGAACAAGAACTAACGGGCAACCACCTGCTCAGCATCACACAATGGATGGGCCTTGGCCTCGTGGTGGTGGTGTTCGGCACATGGGGCGACTTGGTGGAATCTCTTTTCAAGCGCACACTGGGCATCAAGGACAGCGGCAACATTCTGCCCGGGCACGGTGGTATGCTCGACCGTTTCGACTCTTCGCTCATGGCCATGCCCACAGCGGTCATCTACCTCTACACGCTGACCTTGTTTTAAACCCTAATCGGTCATCACACCGTTGTGCGCAAACAAGCGTTGGATTAAAGGGCGTTTTTCTGAATTTGTGACTTTTATTCCATACACATCAAAGCCCGGGGCTTCTACCCCGGGCTTTGTCATATATAAGATTCAAGTTTAGCAAGTAGCCACTTGTGGTTAACAAGCATCAAGGAGCAGGCTGAACCGAAGATCACCGGCGACCGTTGGTTCTAAGCACGCCTTGAACGTCAGTTCTTGTTCCCTGATTGACCTTGCGAAAGTTGAATAAGATATTTGCCCTGTTTTTATTGCCAGCCCATCAACTAATCAATGAAACGGCGGGTAATATCGCTGTATTTGTCGATTCGTCTGTCACGCAGGAATGGCCACCAGCGCCTCACACGCTCACAGTGGGCAATGTCAACTTCCACCACGGTGCACACTTCCTCGTTTTGAGGAGCCCTGTAGAGCAATTCCCCCTGCGGTCCTGCCACGAACGAACTTCCCCAAAACTGTATGCCGTTGGTTTGGCGTGAGGGATCAGGTTCATGCCCTGTGCGGTTGACAGTTACCACGGGCAAACCGTTGGCCACAGCATGTCCACGCTGCACCGTTGTCCAGGCTTCACGCTGCCTCTCCTGCTCTTGGGGTGTATCACTGCTTTCATAACCGATGGCTGTGGGATAAACCAGCAGTTCGGCCCCCTGCAGAGCCATAAGGCGTGCTGCTTCGGGATACCACTGATCCCAGCATACCAGTACACCTATCTTACCCACCGAGGTGCTGATGGGATGAAAGCCCAGGTCGCCTGGAGTAAAGTAGAATTTCTCATAATATGCTGGGTCGTCGGGAATGTGCATCTTACGGTACTTGCCAGCTATGCTTCCATCACTGTCCATCACCACCGCGGTGTTGTGGTAGAGACCGGGAGCACGCCGTTCAAAGAGCGAGGTGACGATGACAAGTCCCAGTTCTTTGGCCAACTCACCGAAAAAGGTAGTAGAAGGTCCAGGAATTGGCTCTGCCAAATCAAAATAATCCACGTTCTCCATTTGGCAGAAATACAGCGAGTTGTGCAACTCCTGCAGCACCACCAGTTCTGCACTGGCAGCCTTCAAGGCCCTGATGCCAGTTTCAAGACGTTTCATGTTGTCTGCCCTGTCGGCAGTATTACGTTGTTGTATGATTCCTATCTTCATAATATTAACGATATCATTGTTTGATGTATATCCAAAATGGGCAGATAATCACGCCCTTTGATGCTCACCATGTAGCGAGCCGTGCAGCTGCATCGTGCAACAGTGCAGCGAACCGTGCTGTCTCACCACCGTGCAACTGTCAATGCCAATCAAGTCGTAGCCGGGAAAAGCCTGCGCAATGACCTTTGCCGCCTTTGCATCGTTTTCAGGTTGACGGTAGGTTGGATAGATGACGGCCCCGTTGACAATCACAAAATTGGCATATGTGGCAGGCAGGCGCTCGCCATCATCGTACATGGCATCAACCATGGGCAGGCGCAGCAGCCGATAAGGCTCACCCTGTGCATTGCGCAGCGTGCGGAGCTGTTCTTCCATGCAATACAGGTCGTCATAATGCTCATCCCTCTTATCGTCGCATCCTATATATAATAAGGTGTTGTTAGGAGCCGTTCGTACCAATGTGTCGATATGTCCATCGGTGTCATCCCCCTCCAGATGTCCATGGTCAATCCACAGCACCTGCTCGGCGTGGAGCAGTTCCTTGAGCTTACGGGATATATCGTCACGGGTGAGAGGCTGATTGCGGTGAGGAGCAAGCAGGCAACAAGCAGTGGTGAGCACTGTGCCATTGCCGTCGGCCTCGATAGAACCACCTTCAAGAACAAAGTCGTTGTGGTCGACGTAGGTGCCGCCCAACACGCCATGACGGTACAGACTGCTGTTGATGGCATTGTCAAGATCGGCAGGAAACTTGTTTCCCCAACCATTGAATCTGAAATCGAGTAGAGTGGCAGCCCCGTTGTCTGCCGTGAGCGTGATGAAACCATGGTCGCGCGCCCAGGTGTCGTTGGTGGGACACCGGTGCATGACGACCCTCGACAGTTGTTCTTTGCTGAGCACCTTGGCCAGCTGTTGCCACACCTCATCAGGATGTGGGGTCACGACAAGCAGCGGCTCATAACGGGTTACGGCATCAGCCATCTCTAAATAAGTGGCCTGGATGTCTGACAAATAGTCATGCCAGTCAGTGGCTTCGTGTGGCCACGTCAGCTGCAGTCCACTTTGCAGAGCCCATTCGGGCAAGAGTATCGTGTTTTTATTCATATATTCCTTTTTTTGTGCATCAAGCGCACATTATTACCATAAATGTCATTACTGCCTACAAAAATACAACAACTGGAAGAAACCTGCAAATAAACAGCGGCATTTTTTCTGTCAATAACAGAAGTCAAAGCAGTGCTGCCACCTGCTGACGTGTCAGTTTGTCACTATCCTTTATCCATAAAATTGACAAAAGTCAAAAATATCACACTTGTAAAAAGAAAATGTCAGAAAGTTATGGCGGCATGGAGAAATGGTTTTATATTTGCAGTCGAAAAGATAACATACGCAAAAAGGATTGTACATCAAGGATAATAGGTAAAAGATTGAATATCAAAGATTATTACAGGATTAATGATTTATAAGTTATAGATTAAGGATAAAAAAGTTAATGTTTTAGGATGACAAATGGCGTGAAGCCATTTTTAGCATGTAGAATTACTTAGGTATTAGGAGAAAAGGTATGAGAAAGATTGTTAACAGGTACATAAGCAAAAGGAACGTCAGCAAATATTTCGTTGACTCTTTGAAAATGTACAACTATGGGCGCGTGAACATACCGGTGTAACACTTCAACAGCGCCAAAAGCAAGAAAGTCGGGCTGAAAAAGCGTGATTAACGCAAAATCAGTCCGACTTTCTTGTGTATTCTCCTGAAAATCATTAATTTCGCCGCATGAAAAAGTTACACAGCATCCTACTATTGGCCACACTGGCCATCAGCTCATGTGGCAACAACGGCTCACACAAACCGCTCATGGGGGGAGTGTCGGATACCTATGCCACAACCCGTTCATCCAACGACAGCCAAGTCGGCAATCAAAAGACAACAGGCGCACCAACAGACAACGCCCCTCAGCAGACAGAAGGAATGGAGATTCCAGCCCCACTGAACAACGTGCCAGAACAATTGTTGAAGCGCACAGGATATACCGCATCATATAATTGTAACACATTGATACCCAACTGGGTGGCTTGGTGTCTTACCGCAGGGCATACAGAGGGAGACGTGAAGCGGCCACGCAAGGCTTTTGCTGAAGACGAAGAGGTGAACGCACCAAGAGCCGACGACTGGGACTACTACAACTCAGGGTTCGATCGTGGACACCTGTGCCCCGCAGCCGACAATAAATGGAATGAGAAAGCCATGCTGGAATCGTTCCTGTTCACCAATATATGTCCACAAAACCACAACCTGAACTGCGGCGACTGGAGCGAGTTGGAAAACGCCTGCCGCAAATGGGCCAAAAGGTATGGCTGCATCTACATCGTGAGTGGACCTATATTGTATAAAACGAAGCACAAAACCATCGGCAAGCACAAAGTGACCGTGCCTGAAGCCTTCTTTAAAGTGGTGCTGCGCATGGGAGAACAACCCTGTGCCATCGGTTTCATCTACAAAAACCAGGCTGGCAATCGCCCCAAAGGAGACTATGTCAACACCGTGGATGAGGTGGAGCGTATCACAGGCATCGACTTCTTCCACACTTTGCCCGATGAACTGGAAAACAGCATAGAAGCCACAGCCAGCCTCAACGATTGGGAGATGTAGTTTTTTCTGACCGATGAAATCATCATACAGTAGTTAATATTGCCAATATTCTTGTTAAAAAAAAATAATACTGGCAAACCATGCTTTGTAAACCCAAGAAAAATGGCTAATTTTGCACTTTAAAAAGGTGGGCACACGGATAGTGTCCAACTCGAATAAACAAACCAAACAGCTGATTAGCGTGAAAATAAGAGAAGTGCTTGATGCCCTTGAATGTTTTGCGCCCCTGCCCTTACAGGAAGACTTTGATAATGCCGGCCTGCAAGTTGGATTGACAGAGGCGGAAGTATCAGGGGCTTTATTGTGCCTTGACGTCACCGAAGAAGTGGTGGAAGAGGCCATAGCGCGGGGATGCAACCTCATCGTGAGCCACCATCCCCTCATATTCCATGGTCTGAAATGTATCTCCGACATTAACTTTGTGCAGCGCACCGTGGCCAAAGCCATCAAGAGCAATATCACAGTGGCATCCATGCACACCAACATCGACAATGCCAAAGACGGCGTAAATTTCAAGATAGCGGAGAAAATGGGGCTCGGCAACTGCCGTTTTTTCGCCCAAAAGCAGGTCAACGGCATCACCTGTGGCAGTGGAGTCATCGGTGAATTCGACCATCCGCTTTCCGCTTGCGAGTTCGTCAATATGCTCAAGCGTGCGTTCAATGTGCAATGTGTACAATGCAACACGCTGCTCGACAGGCCAATACGCAAAGTGGCCATCTGTGGTGGAGCAGGTTCCTTTCTTCTCGAAGATGCCATCAGACAAGGAGCCGACGCCTTTGTTACAGGCGAAATGCACTACCACGAATACTTTGGCCGTGAGCAGCAGATACAGATAGCAGTCATCGGACATTACCAGAGCGAACAGTTTACAACAGAAATATTTGAATCCATCATCAGGGAAAAGTGTGAGGGCGTAAACACCTACATTGCTGCCACTAACACCAACCCTATAATTTATTTATAATTTATGGCTAAGAAAGACCCTACAGATTTGTCAGTAGAGGAAAAATTGAAAGCTCTCTACCAGTTGCAAACCACCTTGTCGGCAATCGACGAGAAAAGAGCACTCAGAGGCGAACTCCCTCTCGAAGTGCAAGACCTTGAGGACGAGATTGCCGGTCTGAACACCCGTATTGAAAACATCAGGAACGACATCAGGGAGTTCCAAAGTGCCGTGGTGCAGAAAAAAGGTGAAATCAACGAGGCACAGGCCAGTGTTGAACGCTACAAATCACAGCTGAACGATGTGAAAAACAACCGCGAATATGACACGCTGAGCAAGGAAATCGAGTTCCAGAGCCTTGAAATCGAACTGTGTAACAAGAAAATCCGTGAAGCTAATGTAAAAATCGAAGAGAAAAATCAGGAACTGGATTCTACCGAAGAACTCATCGCCGACCGCAGAATGGCGTTGGTGGAAAAGAAAAACGAGCTCGACGAAATCATGGATGAAACGCGCATGGAGGAAGACAGCCTGAAAGAAAGGGCCAAAGAACTGGAGATAAAAATCGAGCCTCGACTGCTGACCAGCTTCAAGCGCATACGCAAAAATGCCCGCAACGGCCTGGGCATCGTTTATGTGCAGCGTGACTCTTGCGGCGGATGCTTCAACAAGATTCCTCCACAGCGACAGCTTGACATACGCATGCACAAGAAAATCATCGTGTGCGAATATTGCGGACGTATTATGATCGACCCCGAACTGGCAGGTGTAAAGACCGAAAAAGTGCAGGAGGAGAAGCCCAAGCGCAAGCGTGCCATACGCAAGCGCACCACCAAGAAAGACGAGGACGACGTACCAGAAGAAACATTGTCATAAACAGACAACACATTGTATAGGCGAGGCTTACAGTCTCGCCTATTTTTTTCCTTACAGGACGGCATAATCAGGAATATCTTTCAAAAAGGCATAGCTGCACCGCTCATAATCCATTTTGCAGCAATAGTGCTGCATACCGTTGCTCACCACAAGATAATCCACCTTAAGCAGCAGATTATACACTTCTATCTGGTTGAATGTCTGCTGCGTGATGGCCACTGTAGGTGCCTTGTATTCCACAATCATACGCGGACGGGCATTACTGTCATAGAGCACACTGTCGCAGCGCAGTTTTTTCTGTCCGCACAACAGTTCCACCTCATTGGCCAACAATGCAGCAGGATAGCCCTTGCAGTCGATGAGATAATGCACAAAATGCTGTCTGACCCACTCTTCTGGGGTCAAATTCACATATTTGCGCCTCAAAACATCAAAAATGACACTTTTACCATTTCTTGAAACGATTTTTATGGCGTATTGTGGTAGGTTTAATCGATACATTTTATTAAATTTGCAGTTTGTAAGCACTATGCACCTGCAAAGGTAGCCATTATTTCTCTGAAATGAGAACAACCAAGGCGATTTTAGTGCAAGAAAAACAATTCAACAAACGAATCATGGCAGAAAAAAACACCACCACCTTCGAAAGCATCATGCAAAACCTGCAAAATGCCGTCTATGCACCAGTGTATATCCTCATGGGCGAAGAGTCTTACTACATTGACAAGATAGCCGACTATATCGCCGACCATGCGTTGACAGCCGAAGAAAAAGACTTCAACCAGACCATCGTGTTCGGTGCAGATGTCACAGGCAACCAAATTGTCGATATGGCACGCCGTTTTCCCGTCATGGCCGAGCGTCAAGTCATCATCGTCAAGGAAGCCCAGAACATCAAACAATGGGATCGCATCGAGAAATATGTGGAAAAGCCTGCTCCAAGCACCATTCTCGTGTTCTGCTACAAGAATGGCAGCATCGACGGACGCAAGAAGATACTGCCCAAGACTGCCGCCACAGGCATCGTGTTTGAAAGCAAGAAGAAACGTGACTCAGAACTGCCACTTTTCATTGAACATTACCTCAAGACCAACGCACAGGCCACCATCGAGCCCAAGGCCACACAGATGATAGCCGACCATATTGGGGCTGACCTCAGCCGCATGACCGGCGAACTGGACAAACTTGTACTATCCCTACCAGCCAACAACCGAAGGGTAACACCAGAGATGGTGCAAGAGAGAATAGGCGTGAGCAAAGACTTCAATGCCTTTGAACTGAGAAACGCCATCATCAACAGGGATGCCTTGAAGGCCAACAGAATCATCGACTACTTCAACGACAACCCCAAGTCGGGTTCTCCTTTCGTACTTATACCCGTGCTGTTCTCTTACTTCCAGAATCTGCTCATCGCCTACTATGCACCAAAACCTATTACCGAAAACAG
>SFEK01000069.1 GCA_004557285.1 Bacteroidales bacterium
CGTTTAGAGTATGCCCCCGATGGTCAGTTTACTGACAACATGTCGTTTATGGCGGTGGTTCGTAACTATGCCCCGGTCAACTATCAGCTGAAGCAGGGCTCGTGGATTGAAATCACTACTCCGTTGATCAAGCTCCGCTACAAGAAGGGGTCGGGAGCATTTACTGATAAGAATCTTATCATCACCTCAGCCTCGAAGAAAAAGGGCATTTTCCAGTTTACTTGGAAGCCCGGTATGAAGCAGCAATTCAACTTGAAGGGTACGTTCCGCACGCTTGACGGCTACGACGGCGACGTGCGCACCTTTGATACGCCTGAAGGGAAAAAAGGTGAACACATGGAGATAGAAGATGGTGTGATAGCCCGCGACGGATGGACGTTTATCGACGACTCGAAGAGTCTGCTGTTTGATGGCGACCCTAAGTGGGAGTGGGTGACTGAACGCAAGAATAGCGATGGACAAGACTGGTACTTTATGGCTTACGGTACAGACTACAAGCGGGCACTGAAGGATTATGCACGCTTTGCCGGAAAGATGCCCTTGCCGCCCCGCTATGCCTTTGGCTACTGGTGGTCGCGCTACTGGCTCTACTCCGACAAAGAGGTGCGCAACCTGGCCAAAGATTTGCGCAACTATGGATTTCCCTTAGATGTGCTTGTCATTGATATGGACTGGCACTATACCGAAGAGGGGCGTGGGGGATGGACCGGATGGACGTGGAACAAGGAACTCTTTCCCGACTACCGCCGCCTGCTTAAGGATTTGAACGATGACCACCTGAAGGTCACTCTCAATCTTCACCCTGCCGATGGCGTGGCCTACTATGAGGAAAAATATCCCGAGGTGGCCCGAGCCATGGGTGTGGACCCCTCTACGAAGAAGTGTATCGAATGGTTGGGTAGTGACAAGAAGTTTATGACCACCATGTTTGATGTCATCCTCAATCCGATGATGAACGACGGCGTGGATTTCTGGTGGCTCGACTGGCAGCAGCACATCTACGACCGCAAACTCACCACGTTGAAGAATACTTGGTGGACCAGTCGTTGCTTCTTCACCAACATGCAGCAATTCACCCAAAAGCGGCCGATGATTTATCACCGATGGAGCGGATTGGGCAATCATCGATATCAGGTGGGCTTCTCAGGAGATGCCAGCATTTCGTGGGCTTCGCTTGACTTCCAGCCCTACTTCAACCACACCGCCTCAAACGTGCTCTATGGTTACTGGAGCCACGACCTGGGCGGGCATATGCATGGCATTGACCGTATCGACCCCGAGATGTACACCCGCTGGATGCAGTTCGGTGCTATGAGTCCCATCATGCGCACTCACTCTACCAAGAATGCCAATCTCAAGAAAGAGCCTTGGGCGTTCGACTACGACATTACCCTGACGCTTCGCAACACTGTACGCCAACGCTACACCATGGCCCCTTATATCTACACCATGGCCAGACGCGCCTACGATGATGCCATCGCACTCTGCCGTCCCATGTATTATGATTATCCTACAGCTCAGGAGGCATACGACTTCCGCAATGAGTATATGTTTGGCGATCAGATGATTGTATCTCCTATCACGGCTCCCATGAAGGGGCAGTATTCCGTGCAGAAGACCTGGCTTCCCGATGGTGAGTGGTTTGAACTGGCCACGGGCTCAGTGCTCCAAGGTGGACAAACCGTAGAGCGTACTTATGCCATTGACGAATACCCCATTTTTGTTAAGGCGGGTTCGGTACTTCCGTTCTATACCGACAAAGTGCAGAATCTCCAGAACAATGACGAGGAGGTGATGGTGGCAGTCTTCCCCGGTGCCCAAGGGGGAAATTTCTCCATGTACGAGGACAATGGTGACGACCAGCATTATGCCACTGAGTATGCGACGACAGCGTTGACTAGTCGTATGAATGGCAATGAACTGACTGTAACCATCGGGGCTCGTAAAGGTAGCTACAAGGATATGCCGGCACAGCGCCGCTTCAGTGTGAAGGTCTATAACCGCTTCCTGCCCACCTCCGTTACCGTTAATGGCAAGCCTGTTCAATGCAGTTATTGTGGAGAGGATTTTGCCGTGATGGTTGAGGTGCCTGAAACCGACTGTGAAGTAGAGAAGGTGGTGAAGTTCACCTTTGCCGATGTGGCTGAGAGTCTGGATGGCATGAAGGGTCGTGCTCATCGGTTGGCCAAGGAGATGGAGGCCATGAAGTATCGCGATGCAGGTGTGGTGTTCCGCCAGCCCTTTGCTATCTTGGGCAGCGTGAGCGAGTCGCTCAACTATGCCAATTCGGCCGATCAGCCTGCGGTGGTGAGCCAATTTACAGCAAGCTATGAGCGTCTGCCTGAACTTCTCAAGGCACAGAAACTCAACGAAGAGCAGATCGCAGCCTTTCTCCAAGCTGTTGACTGGAAGGAGTGAATCCTGTTTCAGAAACGATGAGAACCCTTTTTCAGATTCATTAGATATTCGGATGATCAGCAAGGATATTCAAGGAGGTACGGCAATTCCGCTGTATCCCCTTGAATGTTTCTCCCGAGTTCCTCTGTTTGTGTCATTTTCAAAATAGACAAGGCCTTGCACATTGTATTTGCTTACAAGACCGCGAAGTCAAAATCTCGATGCAAGTCTGAATGATTGGCAGAAACAGGAGGTAGCATCATGTTGATTTGTAGTAGCCTTGTTGCGAGCTAAGTAGCGGATTCACGGCGTCAAGTCGTCATCATGGACTTGTTTTCCATCATCAACGGAATTTTTGCATCCAAAATTTGGCAGTGTGGCGTAAAAGCGTTATTTTAGCACACTGAAAACCTGATTTCAAGAACAATGAACAACGACGACAACCGTTTTACCACCACGTTGCTGCAGTGGTTTGAAGAGAATGCGCGGCCTTTGCCATGGAGAGGCATAGGCAATGCATACGCTGTGTGGCTGAGTGAGGTGATCCTGCAACAGACTCGTATAGAACAAGGAACCGACTATTGGTTTCGGTTTATGGAACGGTTTCCCACGGTAGAGCATTTGGCAGAAGCCACTGAAGACGAGGTGCTACGGTTGTGGCAGGGTTTGGGCTATTACAGCAGAGCCCGACATCTGCATGTGGCTGCCAAACAGGTGGTGCAGTTGGGTGGATTTCCAAAGACGGCCCGTGAAATAATGCGGCTCAAGGGCGTTGGTCCCTATACTGCCGCAGCCATAGCCTCTATGGCATTTGGTGAGGATGTGGCTGCTGTGGATGGCAATGTATATAGGGTGCTTGCCCGTCATTTTGGCATTGACACGCCCATCAACAGCAGTCAGGGACAACACCTGTTTCACGATTTGGCCACGACATTGCTCCCCGCAGGCAAGGCAGGCGATTTCAATCAGGCATTGATGGATTTTGGTGCTATGGTATGCACGCCGCGTGCTCCACATTGCTTAGATTGTCCACTTGCCGGCAGCTGTATGGCTTTGGCCAACGGACAGCAAGGCATATTGCCGGTAAAGCTGAAGACCGTGAAGGTGAAGAACCTGCATTTTCGTTGTGTATATCTGAGGTGCAAGGGATATACGGCATGGCTCCGACGACCCGCAGGAGGTATCTGGCAAGGATTGTGGCAACCCCTGCTCTTTGAGGATGATGCCCAATGGCAGGCATTATTGAGCAGCTTGCCAGATGGACTGATGCCCCAGTTGTTTCATGGTGGTGTGAAACATGTGCTGACCCATCGGGTGATTACAGCCGATTTCTATCTTCTTGACACCTCATCACGTATATCGTTGCCTGAAGGCTATCAGTGGATTGACGAGCAGGATTTGGACAATCATGCCATGCCGCGGCTTTTTGAAATCATGGTAGGCGAGTGCCCTCGCCCTTGACACCAAACATTAATGTCATTTGCTTTAATCCCATAGGCAATGATGCTCTTGCTGTAGGGATGAGTATGAAGTCAGGTGTTGCTGTAGAAATCGAGAGCCTCCTTGATCTCTTCGTGTGTTGCTGTCTGGTTGATACGGATATCTCCGATGTTGCCCAACAGGGTAAAGTTAATGTTTTCGCCCATATTCTTCTTGTCGTGCTTCATCAGGGCAATCAAAGCCTCGTAGTCTTTGCAGGTTATGCCATAATTTCCATAGTTCTCACGGATATACCTCACAGTCTGTCGCATGATGTCTGTTGGAAACCCTGTCTTGATGCAACTCAGATACAATTCGCAGATTAATCCATAAGCCACCGCATGTCCGTGTAGCAACAATTCACCACGTTTCATGGCCAACGATTCGATGGCATGACCTATGGTATGTCCCAGATTGAGTGCTTTACGCAAGCCTTTCTCATGTGGGTCTTCTTCCACTATCCGCTCTTTCACACTGATGCTTTCTGCCACCAACAGCTGTAGTTGTTCGTAATCTGGAGATAGGATGTTGAAATTCAACAACTTCGACCAGACATCTATACTGCTTATCAAACCATGCTTCAGCATTTCTGCATATCCTGAAAGCATGTTGCTACTGTCGAGTGTGCGAAGAAACGAAGTGTCAATAATCACGGCATCGGCTTCGTTGAAAACACCAATCTCGTTTTTCAGACCATTGAAATTGATACCCGTCTTTCCTCCAACCGATGCATCGACCATAGCCAACAGGGTGGTGGGGATGTTGATGAAATGCACACCTCTCTTGAAGGTGGAAGCAGCAAATCCACCAAGGTCGGTCACCATGCCGCCACCCAGATTGATGATGCACGAGTGCCGTGTGGCTCCCATATAGCCCAAAGCCTTCCAGATGCCGCAAACACTGTCAAGGTTCTTGTTGGCATCAGTTGGTCTGATGCTGATGGGGATAGCCTGTTCAAGTCCCTTGGTGCCGCGTATCAGTGGCAGGCAATGCAGAGTGGTGTTTTCATCGGCAATGATGAATGTCTTGTCGTGCTTACACTGTGCCAAAGCTGTGGCCAGTTGTTGCTGCAGATGGTTGGAGATGATAATACGCTGTTTCATTTTCTTTTTGTCGTTATCATTGCAAAAGTAGTCTTTTTTTATCGTTAATGGAAATGTTTTTTGATTTTTTTCCTAAATTCTCATTAAACCTCGCTTTGTTTCTACCGTCATAAATATGTTGTTTTCAATCAATAAACCCCAAAAAACAAACCAAAGAAATATGAGAAAGCTATTGTTATCCACGCTATGTGTTTTTGTGTCGATGGTTGCTGCCATCGCTCAAAATACAGTCAGCATTTCAGGATTGATTACCGACCGCGACACCAAGGAGGCTGTCATGATGGTCACTGTGCAGGTGCTCAACAGCGACAGTACGTTCATCAAAGGTGTGCTGAGCGACGAGCATGGAAAGTTCTCTGTAGATGTGCCCCAAAACCATGACTATATCCTTAGGCTTACCAGTGTGGGCTACACCACATTGACCAAAAATGTGAAGGTGGGCAGCGAAACCGTCAATCTGGGAACAGTGGTGCTTGGCGCCGATGCCATTATGCTGAAAGAAGCCACTGTGGTGGGGCAGGCGGTGAAGGTGACCGTCAAGGAAGATACCTTTGTATATAACGCCGCTGCCTACAGAACGCCCGAAGGCTCGGTGGTGGAAGAACTTGTGAAACGTCTTCCCGGTGCCAAAGTGGATGATGAAGGCAATATTACGGTCAACGGCAAGGAAGTAAAGAAAATACTAGTTGACGGCAAGGAGTTTATGACTGGAGACACCAAGACCGCCCTGAAGAATCTCCCCACCTCAATCATTGACAAAATCAAGGCATACGAGGAGAAAAGCGACTTGGCCAAGGTGACGGGCATTGACGATGGCGCGGAACAGACCGTGCTCGACTTTGGCATCAAGAAGGGCATGAACAAGGGCTTTCTGTCAAATAGTGATTTTGCCATAGGTACCCACCAGCGATATGCAGAGCGACTGATGGCCGGACTATTCCAAGACCAGACCAAGGTTTTCGTGATGGGCAATGCCAACAACACCAATGACAAGGGATTTCCCGGTGGTGGTGGCGGTGGCAACTTTGGCGGTGGGCGGCAAGGCCTAAATGCCAACAAGATGCTGGGCGTGAACTTCAATCATGAGCCAAGTGACAAACTGAAGCTTAACGGTAGTGTGAGGTGGAACCATTCTGATGGTGACACCCGTACAGAGCAGTCGGCAGAGAATTTTGTCAGCAACACAGGATCGTTTTCCAACAGTCTTAACCAACAATACTCGCGCAGCGATGGTTGGAACGCCCGTATGAGACTGGAGTGGAAGCCCGACTCGATGACAAACATCCTTTTCCGTCCGCAGTTCTCCTATACCAAGAGCGACGGTCGTTCTGCCGGCATGAGTGCCACTTACAAGGAAGACCCTTATAAGTATGTGACTGACCCTTTGGCAACAGCGTCGTTTGAACAACTTGACGAACGTGGATTGATGGTCAACACTCGCAACAATACCAGCATTACCTATGTTGAAAACAAGATGGTCAGCGGTATGCTGCAATACAACCGCAAACTGAGCACCACAGGGCGTAACTTCACCTTGCGGGGAGACATCAGTTATACAGACAAGGAAAGCCAAAACCTGAGCACGTCGGATGTACATTTGTATCAGACCAATGACATATACCAGACCAACAGGTATTACACCGCTCCCGTCAAGACCTTCAAATACAGTCTGCAAGCTACTTACAGCGAACCAATCTTCAAGGCCACTTTCCTGCAGACAAGCTATAAGTTTACCTATCAAAACAACAAGACCGACCGCACCACCTACGACTTCAGCAACATGGGAGAGGGATATTTTGGCGCACTATCAGGGGCATACCGCTCTTGGAATGATTATTTTGCCATGCTGCCCCTGCCGTTGTCTGAATACATCGACACCGACCTTACCCGTTCGTCTTCTTACACCAATTACATCCACGACATTCAGTTGATGTTGCGCGTGATACGCAGCAAATATACCATGAATGTGGGCGTGATGGTACAACCACAGCAGACGCATTTCAAGCAGAGCTACCAGAATATTGATACCATCAGGAACGTTGTGAACGTGTCGCCGACCCTCGATTTCAGATACCGCTTCTCAAAAGTGAGCAATCTGCGCATCAACTATCGTGGCAGCACCTCTCAGCCGAGCATGACCGACCTGCTTGATATCCGTGACGACAGCGATCCGCTCAATGTTACTACAGGTAATCCAGGCTTGAAACCATCGTTCACCAACAGTTTCAGATTGTATTACAATACCTATCTGGAAAAGCACCAGCAGTCTATCATGACAAGTATCAATTACAGCAACACCCGCAACAGCATCAGCAACAAGGTGACGTATATTGAGGAAACCGGTGGCCGCATCACACGCCCGGAGAACATCAACGGCAACTGGGACTTTTCGGGTACACTGATGTTCAACACGGCCATCGACTCAACAGGATATTGGAGCGTCAGCACGTTTACCAATGGGCGATATAACAATTATGTGGGTTTCCTCTCTACTGGCGACGAGAACTTGTCGTCGGTAAAGAATACCACACGCACTACTGAGATTGGTGAACAACTGAGTCTGAATTTCCGCAATAGCTGGTTGGAAGTGGTGACCGATGGATCGCTGACTTATACCCATACACGCAACCTGCTGCAGGCACAGAACAATATGAACACCTGGCAGTTTGCCTATGGTGCATCGCTGAATGTCTATCTGCCATGGGGCAGCAGTATTTCTACGGATATGCACAACAATTGCCGCAGGGGGTATAATGACAGTTCGATGAACACCAACGAACTGATATGGAATGCCCAGATAAGCCATTCGTTCCTCAAGGGCAAGGCTCTGACCATGTCGTTGCAATTCTATGATATATTGAAGAAACAGAGCAATTTCAGTCGTACCATCAATGCCATACAGCGCAGCGACACCAAATACAACAGCGTGAATAGTTATGCCATGCTGCATGTAGTCTATCGTCTCAATCTGTTTGGTGGCAAGCAGCCGCAGCGTGACAACAATCGTGGCGAGCGTACCGATTTCAATCGTCCTGAACCAGGGCAGAGAATGCCTCAAGGGGGCACAAGAGGCGGATTTGGCGATATGCCCCCTCGTAGAGCTTTTTAACCGTTCTGTTTTACAATGGCCGTAAAACAGTCGTTGAATGATTCTTGCAAGTTGGCAGGGCTTTCTTTGAAAATACCAAAGAGGGCACTGCCACTGCCGCTCATGGCAGCATAGACAGCCCCTTTGTCATACAGACGTTGTTTGATGTCTGCAATCTCTGGGTGTTGTGGGGCTATGCTTTCTTCAAAATCGTTTTTCAGTTCATCCTTCCATGTCTCTATCGGTTGTGCCACAATCTCACGGCAGCATTTGGCTGGATGTTTGGGTGTAATGCCGGCAAAAGCCTCTTTGGTGCTGATGGCCAACGGTGGCTTGACAATGGCAATATGATAGTTGTCGAGCTGTAGAGGGATAGGGGAGAGTTTCTCGCCTATTCCTGTGGCGTAAGCCGGTGTGGGGTTGATGAAGAACGGACAATCAGCACCCAACGATTTGGCCATGCTGCGCATCTCCTGTTCGTCGAGTCCCAACTGAAACATCGTGTTGAGCGCCGTGATGGTATAAGCACAGTCGGCCGAGCCACCTCCCATGCCTGCCTGCATGGGGATACGTTTCTTCAATGTGATGTTTACAGGCGGCAGATGAGGACATCTCTCCTTTACCGCACGATAAGCCCTTACCACCAGATTGTTTTCCACACTCCCCTCGATGGGCAGTCCGTCAATGGACAGCGAGCAGTCGTTGCCGCCCTCTTCAATCATCAGTTCATCGGTAATGCCTATAGGGTAAAACACCGTTTCCAGATCGTGGTAGCCATCGGGGCGTTTGTTTACCACATTCAGTCCTAAGTTGATTTTTGCAATAGGGTAAACTTTCATCATCGTTTGTAATATATATATAAGTTACTTCTTGTTGATATAACTGAAAAAACATTGATTAATTGCCTGTTGGTTGATGTTTTTTTAAAACAAAGTTGGCAACTTGTCATCACGACAGGCTGCCAACTTTATCAACATAAAATGTCAATTAAAAATTAAAGAGAAATTATTACTATTATTGCATTACTATATTCCAGATTTTTCATAGAGCAAACTCATCTCAGAGCTCTTTGTCATTGATGTGTATCGCTTGTGATGTCCATCAAATTTTACAGTTGCAAAGATATTACAAAAAGAAAGAATCTCCAAATAAAAAAAATTACGATTTGTACGTTTAAATGTCTATTTTGTTGTAATTCATCCTTTTTCTATAGCTTGTCTATGTTTTGTCTATGGTGTTTTTAGAACTGTTCAAGTATCTCAATACGCTTTTTTGTGTCAGGGTGAGTGCTGAAAAGCGAATTAAAGAACCCCATCACTCCTGAGGTGAGCTGCTGTGGGTGTACGATGAACAGCTGTGCGATGTCGTCTCGCCTGACATTCGACAGGCCAGGGTCGCCCGAAATCTTACGCAATGCCGAAGCAAGAGCAAGGGGATTTCCACAGAGTTCAGCACCTCCCGCATCAGCCATATATTCCCTCTTGCGTGATATGGCAAATCTGGTAAGTATTGTAAATAGATAGGCAATGGCACAACATATCAGCCCGACAATCAGCACCACGATAATGGAGAGTCCGCTGTTTTTTTCATCTTCTTTATCGTTGCTGCGTCCGCCGCCTCCGAACCACATGACATTGTAAATCATCTGCACCACCATGCTCATGATGGTAGATACGATGCCCACAAAGATGATGCTTGTGATGAGCAGTCGGGTGTCACGGTTGCGGATATGGGTCAGTTCGTGGGCAATCACACCCTCCAGTTCATCATCGTCCAGATAGTTGATGATGCCAGTAGTCAGTGTCACGGTATAGCTGTTTTTGTCGATACCGCTGGCAAAGGCATTAAGCTGCGGGTCATCCACGACATTGATTTTGGGCATGTCCATGTTGCATGTCATACACAGGTTTTCCACCATATTATATATCCTGGGGTTTTCCCTGCGTTCCAACGGGCGTGCTCCAGTAGCCGCCCTTACAATAGAGGTATTGGCAAAATAGGCAATGGCAAACCATATACTTATGCCGCCCACCACCCATGG
>SFEK01000070.1 GCA_004557285.1 Bacteroidales bacterium
GTGTGGTCTGGTGGAAAGCGGAAAGCGGTGTGGGTGTGGAAGGACATGGTGAACGGCGTGGAGTTTGACCGGCATCCCAAGGTCATCTGCTACAGGGGCTTGGAGATGAGCACCGCCGACGGGGAGACGTTCTTCCCGAGAATCTGTTCGAAGTGGATTGACGCGAAGCATGGCATCAACCGCAAGGCATTAGAGACGCAGGTGGGTGACGGCATAGGGTGGATGAAGCGGTATGTCTCGCTGGCCATGCCCGACAAGGTGCTGCAACTGCAGGCCGTCAAGCAGAAGTACATGAGAATATATAAGGATGAACAGGGTGTGGTGTTTGTGCAACAGGATCTTGACCACACTCCCGTGAGCGAGGTGGAGGCTGGCGGCAGAAAGACCTTCATGGCCCTGTGCAGCAGGGAGCGGCAGGCCTGGGAGGAGATGGTGACGAGCATCGGCAGGTGTACCCTGAAATGGGATGACAAGAAGGGATGGTGGGAGATACCGGAAGGAATGTTGCGCAAGAGGGGGTTTGTGGAGTTGCTGCAGGATGGTGATGTGGTGTATGTGCTGAACATCCGCGAGGAACGCTTCATGCCCTACCACAACTGGGAGATACGGGCCGACGAGCGCATCTGCACCATAGGCAACAAACTCTATTTCTGCAAGGAGAAGGACGAGATGGGTTATCGGATCAAGAAGCGCAGCGACGACTTCCGCATGTTTGTCGTGGAGGAGAGATGCCGCAACGACAACATGACCTGCAATGAATGGATGATTATCAACGAAACTGGAAGGGAGTTGGAAATCAAGAAAAGATGATGTCGCTGCAAGTGGTGAAGGCGACTGTGCAAAAAAAAAGAAAATCCGCACATCCATTGTCAAACATCTGTTTGATGTGGATGTGCGGATTTTTTATGGGGTTTAGAAGAAGAGGTAGCGGTTGTCAGTGACGTTGGCCTTGAGATAGAGGTCTCTCATGAAGTTGCCAACAGATTGCAATGACTTCTGACGCTGACGCTGTTCATATTCTTTTTCATTGAATTTTGCCGGACGAGCTTTCTTGTCAACCACCTGGAAGAGGTAAACACCGGCATTACCCTTGACGGCATGGGCAGAGAATTTGCCCTTGGCTGTTGCTGCCACGGCACCGCTCAAGGCTGGCTCTCTCATCATTGTGGCCTGTACGAATACTGGAGCGGCGAAGGTGATCTGGTTGACGGTTGAAATCTGTGCACCCTTGGCCTTGGCGGCTGAGATGCTGTTCACACCCTTGACCTGTGCCATGAGCATTTCGGCCTTCTTGTCGCGGATGACCTGCTGCTTGACATACTCCTTGACCTTCTCGTCGTCGAGGCTCATGTAGCCTTTCTTGTTGATCTTGTTGAGGGCCATGACAAAGAGGTGGTCGTTGTCGCCACACTCATAAAGCGGAGAGATGGTGTTTTCCTTGGCATCGAACAACCATTTCATGGCCTCACGGGTGCCGCGGACACCGGCTACATAATGCTCTGAGTTTTGCACGCCCTGACGCTCCTGCAACTTGAAGCCGTATTTGGCTGCATTCTTCTCCAGGGCCTCAACGGTCTGGCTCTCGCTGACAAACTGGCTGAACTTGTTGTATGCCTGTGAATAGGTGTCCTTAGAGAAATCGATGGTCTTCTTGATGACTGCGGCCACATATTTGGTGGTCATGGCCTTGCGGTTGAGCACCTGGAGGATGATGTTGCCCTGAGTCATCTTCAGGTTCTTGGTTTCGTTGACACCCATGGTGTTGAGTGACTCAATGTAGGCCTTGGTGTCGCTGTCCAATGAAGGTGCATTCTGGTATTGCTGTGAGGTGATCCATGACTTGCTGCCATTCTGTCCGTATTTCTTGGCCATGGCCTCGAAGTCGGCACCTGCCTGCAAAGCCTTGTAGATGCTGTCGGCGCGCTGGGCTGTTTCTTCAGGAGTGGTGCCGCCCACCTGGATGGCACGGAACTCTACAGAGTCGGGCAACTGGGTCTTGGACAACAGTTTGATGATGTTCAATGTATTGTCGCGCTTGTTCTCAACAACTGCGGTGGTTTGACCTACTGACATGGAATCGAGTTTGGCTGCGATGTCTGAGGGGAAAGCGGCCTTGGTCTGGGCAATGCCAAGATAGTTGACTGATGATCCGCTCTTCTTCACTACATCGGCAGGGTCGGCGGCAGCAGCCAAAGTCTGGGCGTAGCCGGCAAATGTCTTGTTCAAGGCTGCACGGTCGGCGGCCGAAGCCACTACCTGGAAATCTACATACTTGATGTCGCGTGCCTCGTCGTAAAGCTTGAAGGTGGGCTTCAGCTCTTCGTACTTGGCCTTGAGGTCGGCATCAGACACCTGTACCTTGTTGTCGTTGATTGAAGAATAAGGCAGTGATGCCAGCTGGATGCTGCTCTCCTCGTTTTCGTCTTTGAAAGCCATCTTGGCTGAAACAGGGTTGGAAAGCATACAGCCTGCAAGCAAGGCCTGGTATTTCTGGGCGAGGATCTGAGTGCGGAGCGACTTCTCGATGAAGGTCCAATAGTTGTAGATGCTCTGATACTGCTCAACCAACTGTGGGTTGGTGCCCTGTGCCTGCTTGTACTCAGCCATGAACTTCTTGAGCACGTTGGCGTCGAAACGACCGGTCTGCTGGTTGACGAAAGGTGTGTTAAGAAGCATGGGGTTGGTGCCCTGGTTCAGGATGTTCTGCATCTCCTGGTCGGTGACGGTGAGACCTATCTTCTCTGCCTCGTGGCTGATCAGCTGGTTCTGGATGTAGGTATTCCATACTACATCTTTCACCTGATTCAACTCCTCGTCGGTCAAGTTGTCACGTCCCTGTGTCATCTTGATCACTGCGGTGTACTCGTCAACGAGTTTCTGGAAATCCTGAACGCTGACTTTTTCTCCTAACACTTCGCCTACTTGTTGACGGCTCTCATTACGATGTGATTCGCACGAGCGGAACAACTCTTCGGCAATGAACGCAAAAAGGGCGAAACCGATAATTGATATCAGCAATACGCCTTTGCTTCTGATTTTTCCTAATGCTGCCATTACTTTATTTGTTTGTTATTTATTTTGTTATCAAAGCATTGTTTTTCTATGCCCAAGGGCATGTCATCTCATTTTAGCGTACAAAATTACAAAAAAGAACTCAAAAACAGACAATTTTCCATTAAAAAGTTTCTTTATTGTTTACTTTAAGCTTGACAAGCTCTATTTTTGTTGCTGTATTTTTAATAATTTTGAATTCCCAGTGCCCGATTTTCACCATTTCGTTCAGTTTGGGGAAACTCTGGTATTCGTGCAAAATCAGACCGCCAATGGTCATGTAGTCTTCGCTTTCGGGCAGGTCGAGGTCAAAGAGTTCGTTCACCTTGTCAATCTCCAACCTTGCCGAGAGCAGATATTCTCCGTCGGCTGTCCTGGTGGCGGTATAGTTGGAATTATCGTGCTCGTCTTCGATGTCGCCGAAGATTTCTTCCACCAGGTCTTCAAGGGAGATGATGCCGCTGGTGCCGCCAAACTCATCGACCACCACGCCAAGGGTCTTCTTCTGTTGCATGAAAAGCTTCATGAGTTTCTGTGCAGGCATGGTTTCGGGCACGAAGGGCATCTCGCGCACATGGTCGGTCCAGTTATCGGGATTGCGGAACATCTCTGAGGAGTGGATGTAACCGATGATGTGGTCGATGTCTTCCTTATAGACGACAATCTTGGACTTGCCGCTCTCGATGAAGATGTTTTTCAACTCGTCCATGCCGCACGTTTCGTCAACCGAACAGATTTCGGTGCGAGGTATCATACAATCGCGCACCTTGATGTCGGAGAAGTCGAGGGCATTCTGGAATATCTTCACTTCATCGGCTATTTCTTGTTCCGGACTGGCATTGTCGATGCTTGACTGTACGAGATAGTCGAGATCGACCTTTGAAAATTCTCCGTCGAAGGTTTCGTGCTGCACCTTGACACCCAAAAGCCAGAGCAAACCGTGGGAGAGCATGGTGGTGAAACGGGATACCGGCCATAGCACGATGTAACAGAGCAAGGCAAAGGGGGCAAAGATGGTGAGCACGCCATTGGGATTGCTCTTTGCAAGCACCTTGGGCAGAAATTCTCCCGTGAAAAGCACGATGAGCGTGGAGATGATGGTGTCTGCCGGCACGGTGATGGCCGCATCAAAGGGGGCGAAGACCGTTGCATCGAGGAAACGGGCAATCAATATACCATAGATGACGAGCGCAATGTTGTTGCCCACCAACAATGTGCTGACAAAATTGTTGGAATGGGCATAAAACACATTGATGGCTTTCTTGGAAAGCCGGTTCATGCCTTTGTCCATCTCCAGCAGCATACGGTTGCTCGACACAAAGGCAATCTCCATGCCTGAAAAGAAGGCGGAGAACATGATGGTGACGGCTATACCGGCAAGGAGTGACATATCTTGTAATTGCATCATACGTTTGGAGTTGTTTTGGCCGATGGTTTGGTGGGCTGTCGTTTCTTGGCCTTGACGGTATCGGGGGCTGCCAAGATGGTGTCGTTGTCGCTGTTGCCCATCTCTCCTTTGACAAAAGAGCCCTTGGAGTTGCTGATCATGTAATGGGTCATGCGCTCGTCGCTCCTGAAATAGGCGCCTTGCATCTCACGGTCGGGGGTGACCAGTCTGGAGAACCTGTTGCTATACAGCTCATGCTTGTTCTGGTCCCAGAACAGTTCTTCGCTGGCAAAGCGCAGACCGTCGATGGTGCGAATGCGCACGCGGCCACGGAGTTCCCATAGCTTCAGCTGGTCAAAATAATAGGCGGTGTCGCACTGGATATATGCCTCGACATGAAATTTCTCGTCGAACTGCTCCAGGAACAATCCGTTGAGGAAGATCCATCTTGAGGGGTTCTTGGCCTGATTGACCTCCCAGCTTTCGGTGACAATGCGGTATTTGATTAATCCTGAGTCGGATATCAGCGTGTTGACACCATACGACGTCATTACTGCCACCGAATCGCGAGGATAGATGGCAGGTGCCGTATGTTCACGCTCTTCCTGGCAAGAAACGCCCAAGAGCGTCACCATTATTATAATAGGTATATATAACCCGTAGTGTCTGGCGTATTGCATGTCATCAGTCAACCTTCCACTTCATAAACCAACGCTCGTTGAATGTCATGCCGATGTTGATGCGGAATGTGTTCTCCTTGAGCATCCCTTTGCCTGAGGTCTGCACCCACTGGCCTGAGATGTTCAGGATGGAGCGGTTGTTGTAATTATTCATGATTGGAATACCAAAACCTGCGCTCACGCTGATTTCCTTGGGTCCATCCTGTCCGTTGATGTTGAGATAGGGACTGGCATAGGATGCTCCTGCACGGAAACGCACACGGTCGATGAAACGACGACTTGTGGGATTGCTACAGAATTCGCCGCCAAAGGTCACCTTGTATCTGTCGGAATAATAGTTGTTGGACAGGCTGTATTGTGGCTTATCGTTCAACACCTGATATACGGGGAACTGGCAATCTCCCCACTTCTGATACTGGAAATCGGCTCCGAGTTTCAGTTTTTCGTTATGGTTCCACATCATTCCCGCAGCCAGTTGCATAGGAATCTCGAAACCATTTTTCACGCTATAAGAGGTGGTGTCGGCCACTCCTGTCGTAGAGTTGGTGGAAATCACCTCACAGGTGGGCGTACAGCTCAACTCGTGGCCCAACGAATAGGTGGCACCCAACGTAAGGGTGTTTTTCTTGTTGAGGGGTAGTTCATACTGCACACCGAAATCCAGCTTATAGCTGTTGACCGTAGCGGAATAATATTTGGAAAGCGTATTCACGTTGCTGTTGCTGTAGCTGTTGACCACCGAGCGGTTGATTTCTCCCCAGAGATATGCAATGTTGGCACCCACAGAGAAGCCTTTGAACATCTCCCAACCTGCTCCGAAATAGGCCTGATGTATTCCTCCGCTTCCATTATAGGTGTTGGTATAGGTTGATGTCCTGTCGCCGTTGAGATAATCGGCAATGGCATAGTTGTAGCCTACATTGGAGTAAGGCAGGATACCGAAACTCACACCAAGATGCTTGAATGCCCTGAAACCGGCCACAGCATATTCAAAATCGGCATTATTGGCATTGACTTTCTTTCCGTTTTCGTTGAAATTGGTCACCTGCCCTGACAATCCTGCATCAAAGATGAAGGTGAGCGAATCCATTGAGGAATATGATGCAGGGTTGAGGTAGTTCACTTGGTTGTGCTCTCTGAAACCCAATCCCAGACCGTTCATTCCCCGGTTAAAACCGCTCGACTGCTCGGCCATCTGCCCCAGACCATACTGGCTATAGGGAGAGTTTGTGCCGCTCTGAGCGAAAACAGGCGCCATGCAAACCGACGCCAATGCCACACTGAATGCTTTCTTATAAAATCTCATTGTTATACGCTAATATCCTATTAAGTCCCAAAGGAACTATAAAATCGTTTGCAAAGATGGGGATTTTTTCTGAGAAATGCAAATCCATATGCACTCCTCCCGTTAAATAAACCAAAAGTTGGGGGTGTTTTGCGGCAAAGTGCCGGATATACCCCTCAATTTCGTAGGCGATGCCCATGGTCACGCCACTGCGGATGGCTGTTTCTGTGGAATTTCCCAAATCCAATGTTTCGCCCTTTCGCTCCACCAAAGGCAGCTTTGAGGTGAAGGCGTTGAGGGCCTTCAGCCGCATGGTAGGTCCCAACGAGATATTGCCTCCAAGATAGGTGCCATCGGCGGTCACCATGTCGTAGGTGATGCAGGTGCCGATGTCTATCACGAGCACATCCCTGTCGGGCTGCAGGTAATGGGCACCCACTACAGCCGCAATGCGGTCGGAGCCAAGGGTGTGGGGTGTCTTGTAGGTATTGCGCACGGGAACCGGTGTGACACCGCTCTCCAAACGGAGCAGCGGGAAAGGCAATTGACTGATGGCCTGCCGGGCCTCATCGTAGAGGATGGCCACCGTGGACAATATGCCTTGCGTGAAAGCATATTTGCGGCAAAAGCTGTCGAGCAGATGCCACTCTCCCGGGTCAATGCGCAACTCCTCGACAGGGGTATCTCCATCGAAAGCCACAAGTTTGGCGCATGTATTTCCTATATCAATGATTAAATTCACTCTAATGTGGTATTTTTATCGGGCAAGACAGCCCCTATTGAATTTTCTGCCTGCAAAATTATTGAAAATCATCGTAATAAACGAATATTTTCAAGTTATTTTACACACTTAAGGGTAGCCTGACCCATGAAAATGGACTTTATAACATAAAAAAACGTGCAAATCATGCGTTAAATGAAAAATATCTGTTACTTTTGCAGCGTGAAATTCGTCAATGAGATCATAAAAACAGTAACCATTTGTATTCTTCTGCTGTTGCCGCAGGTGGCAACGGCACAAGATGTCGTGGCCGAAAGTGCCAATGATTCGCTGGAAATCAGTCTGCTCACCTGCTATCCGGGAAAGGAAATCTACAGCTATTATGGCCATACGGCCATCAGGGTGACGGATGCCGCCAGGGGCAGCGACATCGTGGTGAACTATGGGGTGTTTTCGTTCAAGCAGCCTTTTTTCATCCCCAAATTCATCTTTGGTCTCACGGATTATGAAATGGGCATCGTATCGTTCAAGGATTTCCAGGCAGAATATCAATACCTGCACCAGTCGGTGATTCAACAGGTGCTCAACCTGACCGGCGAGGAAAAGCAGCATATCATGCAGGCTCTTGCTGAAAACTATACCACAGCAGCACGAATATACCGGTATAATTTCTTGTATGAGAATTGCACGACAAAGGCCAAGAATATCCTGGTCGACAACTTGAGCGGTAGAGTGGAATACTCCAACCGCCAAGAGCGTTACCCCTCGTACAGGGATATGCTCCACCAATGCAACAAGCATCATCCCTGGGCCAGCTTTGGCAACGACCTGCTGCTGGGGGTTAAAGCTGACTGGCCCACGAACCAAGAGGAGCAGGCCTTTTTGCCGTTCAACCTGATGAACGATTTCAAACATGCGGTAATCATCGACAGTACGGACCAGCGCCGGCCTTTGGTGAAACAGACCTTCAAGGTGATAGATGTCGTGGCCGATGACACGACAACAGACTCCTACCCTACCCCCACCACCTGCGCATGGATAGTGGCCTTGGCGGTGGTGGCCGTTTGTGGCATCGAGGCATATGGCAAAAAGCGGCTATGGCTGTTTGACACGGTCGGCATGTTGCTGATAGGCTGTGCGGGTGTGCTCATCCTGGCGATGTTCTTCTCGCAACATCCCACCACCAGCACCAACCTGCAGGTGTTGCTGCTCAACCCGCTGCCTCTCGTGTTCATCTACAGGACAACCAAGCGCGGCATTCGCAGGGAAAAAGACATGTATTGGCGTTGTGCCGCCATAATGGCTGCCGTGTTCCTGTTGGGTGGTTTCATCCAATCCTATGCTGAGGGCATGATGGTTTTTGGAGCAGCATGTTTAACAAGATGTATCTGGAACAGTTGGAGAAAATGAAGAAAATCAACAAATATATCACAGCCACCATCCTCACGGTAGTTTCTGGCGGGGCGGCAACGGCACAGACGATGAAACCCACCCCCAAGCTGGTGGTGAACATCACCATCGACCAGTTGCGCACCGACTATATCGAGGCGTTCTCGCCCTACTATGGTGACGATGGATTCAAGAAGCTGTTCAAGGAGGGTGTGGTGTATCACCATGCTCAATGTACCTACGCCCCTGTTGACAGGGCATCGTCGATGGCTTCAGCGATGACCGGAACTGCTCCGTCGAACCATGGCATCACGGGAAGGCAATGGCTGGACAAGGAATCGCTTGTGCCGGTTGACTGTACCTACGACCGCAACTATGAGGGCATCTTCACCAACGAACGTGTGTCGCCCAAAAACCTGGCCACCAGCACCATCAACGATGAACTGAAGATGGCAACAGACGGCAAAGCGCTTGTCTATAGTTTTGCCTTCGACTGCGATATGGCGGTGATGGGTGGAGGTCATGCCGCAGATGGCGTGTTCTGGTTTAACAGAGAAAACGGCACATGGTGTTCGTCAAAATATTATTACAAGAAACCGCCCAAATGGATTGAAACATACAATATTCTCAATGTCAACGATTTCAACACCTTCAATGCCAATACCAATGTCACCAACGTGGCCTTGCTGTGCATCAACTCTACGGAGATGGGCATGGATGGCGTCACCGACATGCTCAACGTGTCGTATATCGCCCAACCGGCCAAACGGAAGGGAATAACTGACAAGGAGGAGTTGCAGAATACATATATCCAGCTGGACAGAGAACTGGAAAAGCTGACCACCAAACTGGAGAGCAAATTTGGCAAGGACAACGTGCTCTTCGTGCTCATGGGCACCGGCTGTTTTGATGAAGACATGGCCGACTATGCCAAATACCGCATTCCTTCAGGCACGTTTTTCATCAACCGCACGGCAAGTCTGCTGAACATGTACCTGAGCGCCATCTATGGACAGGACAAATATGTGGAAGCCTATTTCTACAACCAGATATTCTTGAATTTCAAGGATATTGAGATGAAGCGGCTCAACATGACGGAAATACTGGAACGCTCTCAGGCCTTCCTCATCCAGAATGCAGGGGTGAAAAATGCCTTTACCCGTAAAGACCTGCTCTTCATGGGGCGCAACGGCGACCAGCGTTTGCGCAACTGGTATAATGCCACCACCTGTGGTGATCTGGTCGTAGAAGTTATCCCCGGCTGGCGGCTGTTCAACGAAGACAACAAACAACAATATCTTTCAAGGGAAAATGTATTTCCCTTTCCCATCATTTTCTATGGCGCAGGTCAGCAGGCGCAAGAGGTGATTACCCCTGTGACCACCGACCGTATAGCGCCAACCATCGCCAAAGCCATCCGCATCAGGGCACCTAATGCGTGTGCATCATCACCGTTATTCTAAAAAACAGCACATCATTCAACTGAAATCAGCTGTCATTATGCTTTTTCAGGAATAAAATTCGTACATTTGCACAC
>SFEK01000071.1 GCA_004557285.1 Bacteroidales bacterium
GACCTCAAGAAAATTCCTTCACATTTGCTTGACGAAGTGGCCGACCCGATTTTCAGTTTCAACCAAGCTATCATCGATGCCACAGCCCCCTATTGTGTGGCCTACAAGCCCAATCTTGCCTTCTATGAGAGCATGGGCATCAAGGGTATGATTTCCTTTGAACACACGATAAAATACCTGAAGGAAAACTATCCCGACCACTTGATCATCGCCGACGCCAAACGTGGCGACATAGGCAACACCTCGACCATGTATGCACGCACCTTTTTCGAGGAATATGACATCGACTCGCTCACCGTTGCCCCCTATATGGGCGAAGACAGCGTGTCGCCGTTCTTGGCCTACGAGGGCAAATGGGTGATACTGCTCGCCCTCACCAGCAACAAGGGCTCGCACGACTTCCAGCTCACCGCCGACAAAGACGGAGAACGCCTGTTTGAAAAGGTGATTCGCCGCTCACAGCAATGGGGCAACGAAAACAACATGATGTATGTGGTGGGTGCCACACAAGGCAAGATGTTTGAAGACATCCGTGCCGTAGCGCCACGCCACTTTCTGCTCGTACCCGGCGTGGGAGCACAGGGCGGAAGCCTTCAGGAGGTGTGCAAATATGGCATGATTGACGACTGTGGATTGCTCGTCAACAGCAGCCGTGGTATCATCTATGCCTCTACCGACAAGGATTTTGCCGAGGTGGCAGCACAAAAGGCCAAAGAACTGCAGGAACAGATGGCCATCGAACTTGAAAAGCTCAATCGCCAAGCATGACATTTTTATGGTGGGTTCTATTGATCATCAAGATGGTAATGAATAGAACACACCATTCTTTTTTTCTACAGAAAACTGCCTTATTGCTTCTCTTTGCATAAAAATTTGTAAATATTACCCGTGTTATCAACTTTATTAAAGTTTTTTTCTTATCTTTGCAGAAATATATGCCACAACAAGCCTAACAAGCATCTGAAAAGCATCTGCAAACCATTTGAAGATGTGCCGGTGAGCTTTATGGCCATACGAGAAACCATGTAACATAAATGTAATGGAATTTTCAGCAAGACAAATAGCAGACTTTATCCAAGGTAAAGTTGAAGGCGACGAAAACGCCACAGTGCACACATTTGCAAAAATCGAAGAGGGTACTCCAGGTGCCATCTCCTTTCTGTCCAATCCCAAATATACTCATTATATCTACACCACCGAATCAAGTATTGTTTTGGTGAACGAGGACTTGGAACTCAACCAACCGGTGAAAGCCACACTTATCCGTGTGAAAAACGCCTACGAGTGTGTAGCCAAGCTCCTCCAGCTTTACCAGTCGGCACAGCCCAAGAAGAAAGGCATTCACCCGCAGGCCTTCGTTTCACCCACAGCCAAGGTGGGCAACGACTGCTACATTGGCGCATTTGCCTATATCGGCGACAACGTGCAGATTGGCGACAACACACAAATCTATCCCCACACGGTTGTCGAGGATGGCGTGAATATGGGCAACGGATGCCTCATTTACCCCAACGTTACCATCTACAAAGATTGCCGCATAGGCAACAATGTCACCATACATGCCGGATCGGTGATAGGAGCCGATGGATTTGGCTTTGCACCCAACACCGAGGGCTACGACAAAATACCACAGATTGGCATCGTGATACTGGAAGACGACGTGGAGATTGGTGCCAACACTTGTGTTGACCGCTCAACCATGGGTGCCACTATTGTGCACAAGGGTGTGAAACTCGACAACCTTGTGCAGATTGCACACAATGTAGAGGTGGGCGAAAACACCGTGATGTCGGCACAGACAGGTGTGGCAGGAAGCACCAAGATTGGCAAATGGTGCATGTTCGGCGGACAGGTCGGTCTGGCAGGACATATCACCATCGGCGACAAGACATTCCTCGGTGCACAGTCGGGAGTGCCCAGCAGTCTTAAAGGCAACGAGACGCTTATCGGCACACCGCCCACAAGCCCACAAGCCTACTTTAAGTCTATAGCACTAACACGCAAGTTACCAGATATTTACAAACAACTTAATGAACTGCAAAAACAAGTTGATGAATTGAAGAAATAAATATTTAAGCCATTTCGATTTATGTCAAAACAAAATACTTTGAAAGGCAGCTTTGCCTTGTGCGGCAAAGGCTTGCATACAGGTTTAAACTTAACCATCACGTTCAATCCTGCCAAGGAAAACAGCGGTTACAAGATACAGCGCATTGACCTGGAAGGCCAACCTATCATCGATGCGATTGCCGAGAATGTCATCGACACACAACGAGGTACAGTGCTTGGCAAGGGAGAGGCTCGAGTGTCAACCGTTGAACATGCACTGGCAGCTCTATACGCCTTGGGCATCGACAACTGTCTCATTCAGGTCAACGGTCCCGAATTCCCCATCCTCGACGGTTCTGCCGCACAGTATATCGAGAAGATCAGAGAAATAGGCATCGAAGAGCAGAATGCCCCTAAGGATTTCTATATCATCAGAAACAAGATTGAGGTAAGAGACGACAATACCGGGTCATGCATCACCATTCTTCCCGATGAGGAATTCAGCCTCACGGTGATGTGTTCCTTCGACTCCAAATTCATTAACAGCCAGTTTGCCACTCTCGACAAGATAGAGAACTTTGCCACAGAGATAGCCCCCGCACGCACCTTCGTGTTTGTGAGAGACATCGAGCCGCTGCTCAACGCCAACCTCATCAAGGGTGGCGACATGGACAATGCCATTGTCATCTATGAGCGCCAAACCACTCAGGAGCGTCTCGACCAGCTGGCCGACCTGCTGAAGGTGCCCCACATGGACGCCACACGCTTAGGGTATATCCAGCACAAACCATTGGTATGGGAAAACGAGTGTACACGACACAAACTCTTGGATGTCATCGGCGACATGGCCCTCATTGGCAAACCCATCAGAGGACGCATCATCGCTACACGCCCCGGACATACCATCAACAACAAGTTTGCCCGACAGGTGCGCCGCGAAATCCGCAAGCACGAGATTCAGGCACCTATATACAACTGCAACGAGGCACCCATCATGGATGTAAACCGCATCCGCGAACTGCTGCCCCACCGCTACCCCATGCAGCTGGTGGATAAGGTCATTGCCCTGGGAGCCAACAGTATTGTGGGCGTGAAAAATGTCACCAGCAACGAACCTTTCTTTGCAGGCCACTTCCCACAGGAACCGGTGATGCCCGGCGTGCTTCAGATCGAGGCCATGGCACAATGCGGCGGCCTGCTCGTTCTCAACACCGTAGAGGAACCCGAACGCTGGTCAACTTATTTCCTGCGCATCGACGAGGTGAAGTTCCGCCAGAAGGTAGTGCCAGGAGACACCTTGATATTCAAGGTTGACTTGCTTGCCCCCGTACGCCACGGCATATCATCCATGAAAGGATATGTATTCGTGGGAGACAAGGTGGTGTCTGAAGCCACATTCACTGCACAAATAGTAAAAAACAAATAACAAGATATGAATCAGATTAGTCCACTTGCCTACATCCACCCCGAGGCCAAGTTAGGCGAAAACAATGTCATTGGCCCCTTCTGCTACATTGACAAAGACACCGTCATTGGCGACAACAATGTGATGCAAAACAGCGTGACCATCAACACAGGTGCCCGTATAGGCAACGGAAACGAGATATTTCCCGGAGCCAGCATCAGCACCAAGCCACAAGACCTCAAGTTCAAGGGAGAGATAACCACCTGCGAAATAGGTGACAACAACAGCATACGCGAAAACGTCACCATTTCAAGGGGTACCGCCTCTAAGGGATGCACCAAAGTGGGTTCGCACAACCTGCTCATGGAGAACATGCACATCGCCCACGACTGTGTCATCGGCAACGGATGCATCATCGGCAACTCCACAAAATTTGCCGGAGAAGTGGTTGTCGATGATTTCGCCATCATCAGTGCAGCAGTGCTCTGCCACCAGTTCTGCCACATCGGCAGCTATGTGATGATACAGGGTGGATGCCGTTTCAGCCAGGACATCCCGCCGTTTATCATTGCAGGTAAAGAACCCACCCGCTACTGTGGCATCAACCTCGTGGGATTGCGCCGCCGAGGATTCAGCAACGAGCTGATCAACAACATCCATGATGCCTACCGCCTGCTCTACAGCAAAGGCCTTGTCAAGGAGGGCATACAGGAGATACGCGCCCAACTGCCACAAAGCAAGGAGATTGACTACATCATCGACTTTGTGGAGAAATCACAGCGGGGTATCATCAGATAAACCACATTACCAAATGGCAACGAAAACACTCATTGTCATCGTAGGTCCTACAGGTGTCGGCAAAACCGACACCTGCATTCATATTGCCGAACATCTGCACACCGAAATCATCAATGCCGACTCTCGACAGATGTTTGCCGACTTGCCCATAGGCACGGCAGCCCCCACACCAGAAGAACAAGCACGTGTGAAGCACCACTTCGTGGGCAACCTCAAAATCAACGACTATTACAACGCCTCCATGTATGAGAACGATGTCATCGCCCTGCTCGAACAATTGTTCAGACAGCACGACAGCGTGGTGCTCTCAGGTGGAAGCATGATGTATGTCGATGCCGTGTGCAATGGCATCGACGACATCCCCAACGTGAAGGAACACATCCGCAAGCATGTGATGGCAAGATACGAGATTGAAGGTCTCTTGCCCATCTGCCGCGACCTTGAACGCCTTGATCCCGAATACTATAAAATCGTTGACAGAAAAAACCCCAAGCGCGTGATGCACGCCGTGGAGATATGCCTCAGCACAGGCAAGACCTACACATCGTTCCGCACCAACAGCAAGAAACAACGCCCTTTCAACATCCTGAAAATCGGACTCAACCGCGACCGTGCAGAACTCTACAAACGCATCGACCGCCGTGTTGACAAGATGATAGACAGCGGATTGCTGCAGGAAGCAGAACGCATGTATCCCAACAAAGGGCTTAATGCCTTGAACACAGTGGGTTATAAAGAACTGTTCGACTATTTCGACGGAGCTTCAAGCCTGCCTGATGCCGTGTTCAAAATCAAATGCAACACCCACAAATATTGTCGGAAACAACTCACATGGTTCAAACGCGATGAAAACACCCGATGGTTTTCACCTGAACATCTGGAAGAAATCATCACCTACATCGACCAAAATGTGGAGCAATAAAGCCCTATTTGACCATTTTCCCAAGAATAAGACCTCGTTTAGGCTTTTTTACATTTATACTGCCCATATTTCGGGAAAAAATATGTAAGTTTGCAGACAAAAAATATAAACTATGTTGAATAATCTCAAGAACACACGCATTGGCAAACTGCTGGCCAAGCTGTTTGCGGCCAACCGCAAGTTCTGGACATGGTACAGAGGCTTGTACAAAGGTACAAAATGGTACACCAAGACAGCCACAGTCATCGTATCGTTGTTTGTATCCTTTTTTGTATATCTTTTTTTGGTTGACATCAACTTCCTTTGGCTATTCGGCAAGTCGCCGGGTTATTTCCAAATCAAGAGTCCCGACACCTATGAGGCATCCGAAATCTACAGTGCCGACGGCGTGATGATAGGCAAGTTTTTCAACCAGAACCGCACCCCTGTGAAATACGAGGATGTAAACCCCATGTTCTGGAAAGCACTCATCGACACCGAAGACGAGCGATTCTACAAGCACAAGGGCATCGACCCCATCGGCATGTTTGCCGTGCTCAAGGAGGTGGTACTGCGCCACGAAGCCCGTGGTGCCTCAACCATCACCCAGCAGCTGGCCAAGAACATGTTTCGTGTGCGCACGCAATATTCCACAGGTCTGTTAGGCTATATCCCCGGTGTGCGTATGCTCATCATGAAGAGCAAGGAGTGGATTATCGCCACCAAACTTGAGTTCATGTACAGCAAGAAGGAGATCCTCACCATGTATGCCAACACAGTGGATTTCGGCTCCAATGCCTATGGCATCAAGACGGCATGCAAAACCTATTTCGACACTACACCGGCCGAAATCACAACCGAACAGATAGCCGTGCTTGTGGGCATGCTCAAGGCGACAACCCTTTACAATCCCCGCACCAATCCCGACAACAGCCTTCGCCGTCGCAACGTGGTGCTGCACAACATGCTGACGCACAACGACCTCAGCCACGAGCAGTACGACTCGATAAGCACGCTGCCCATCAAACTCAGCTTCAGCGTTGAAAACACCTATGACGGACAAGCGCAGTATTTCCGTGCCGCCTTGGCTGACTACCTGAAGGACTGGTGCAAAGAAAACGGCTATGACCTATATACCAGTGGACTCAAAATCTATACCACCATCGACACCCGCATGCAGAAATATGCCGAAGAGGCAGCCATCAAGCAGATGAAGCAGGTGCAGCGCAACTTCAACAACCACTGGAGCGGACAGGAACCCTGGAGAGATGAAAACCACAACATCATCCCCAACTTCATCGAGAACATAGCACAGAAACTGCCCGTCTACAAAATGCTGCAGCAGCGTTTCCCCAACAGCCCTGACTCGATCATCTATTATCTCAACAAACCTCACATGGTGAAACTGTTCGACTATGAACACGGCACCATCGAGAAAGAGATGAGCACCATGGATTCCATACGTTACATGGTGAAGTTCATGCACTGCTCGTTTGTGGCCATGGAACCACAGACAGGACATGTCAAGGCATGGGTGGGCGATGTAGATTTCAACTCATGGAAATATGACAAAGTGACCGCCATGCGACAGCCAGGCTCAACATTCAAGCTCTTCGTATATACCGAAGCCATGAACCAGGGGCTCACACCTTGCGACAAGCGCAGAGACGAATACATCAGCATGCAGGTGTACGACAAACGCAAACACGAGATGACCACATGGACACCCACCAACGCCAACGGCCACTTCTCTGGCGACTCTATACCATTGAAAGGTGCATTCGCCAAGAGCATCAACTCTGTGGCCGTGCGTCTCGGGCAAGAGATGGGCATCAAGAACATCATCAAGACGGCACAAGACATGGGCATCAAGAGCCCGCTCGACGACACGCCCTCACTGGCACTCGGAGCCTCAGATGTCAACCTGCTGGAAATGGTCAACGCCTATTGCACCATTGCCGACGACGGCAAACATGTGGAGCCAGTGCTCGTCACCCGCATTGTGGATAGAGAAGGCAAGGAGGTATATGTAGGACCAACCGAAGAGAAACAGGCCATCCCCTACAAGAGCGCATTCTTCATGCAGCAGTTGCTCATGGGCGGTATGCGCGAACCCGGTGGCACATCGCAGAGCCTGTGGGGATATGTGGGTGGAGCTCCCGATACTGATTTTGGCGGTAAGACAGGTACATCCAACAATCATTCTGATGCATGGTTCATCTGTGTAAGCCCCAACATCGTTACCGGTGCATGGGTAGGCGGCGAATACCGCAGCATCCACTTCCGCACGGGAGCATTGGGACAAGGCAGCCGCACCGCACTGCCCATCTGTGGCTATTTCCTCCAGTCGCTTATGGCCGACCCCAACTTCAAGCAATACCACGGCAAGTTCAACAAGCCCACAGACAGCGACATCACGGCAGGCATGTACAACTGCAGCAGCTATGTGCCGGTCAAGACCGATACCACAGTCGTTGACAGCCTTGAACACGAAGAGGAAATAGTGCTCGACGAGAACGGAGAACCTGTCATCAGGAAAAACGAAGACACCGGCAACCCCAGCGAAAGCACAACAACGGGCAGCGGCGACGACAAAGCCACCACACCCACTGAAAAGAAGAAAAAGAGCAAGCCACGCATCGAAGAAGTGAGATTTGAAGACTTGTAAAACCGCTACATGCCAGGCCCAACCGACATACATATCGACCTCGACAACAGGGAGTTCCAGCAGGCACTCCAAATCATAGAATTTACCCGTCGCTCACTTTTCCTCACCGGAAAGGCAGGGACGGGTAAATCCACTTTTCTGCGCTACATTCGCACACACATCAAAAAAAAGACCGTGGTGCTCGCCCCAACGGGTATATCGGCCATCAATGCCGAAGGCTCCACGCTCCACAGCTTCTTCAAACTACCTTTTCACCCCCTGCTGCCCAACGACAGCCAATACTCGGTGAAGAATATCCGCAAGACACTGAAGTACAACGGAGAGAAATGCAAACTGCTGCGCGAGGTAGAACTCATCATCATCGACGAGATAAGCATGGTGAGGGCCGACATCATCGACTTCATCGACAAGGTGCTGCGCATCTATTCTCGCAACATGCGCGAACCCTTTGGCGGCAAACAGCTGCTACTTGTGGGCGACATCTACCAGCTTGAGCCAGTGGTCAAGGAAGACGAACGACAACTGCTGCGCCCCTTCTACCCCACTTGCTTCTTCTTTGATGCGCACGTTTTCCGCAGTTTCCGCTTAGTGAGCATCGAACTGCGCAAGGTGTATCGGCAGAACGACCCCCAGTTCATCAGCATACTCGACAACATCAGGGCAGGCAACATCAGCGAGCAGCAGCTGAAAATGCTCAACAGCCGTGTCGGCTCCACAGCCACAGCCAGCCAAGGCCAACAGATGACCATCACGCTCTCCACACGCCGAGACACCGTTGATTATATCAACGACGGCCACCTCAAGCAGTTGCCCGGTAAACCCACTGTATTCAAAGGCGAGGTGAAGGGCGAATTTCCAGAAAACAGCCTTCCCACCCCCATGGAAATGGAAGTCAAGCCAGGTGCACAAATCATCTTGATCAAAAACGACAAAGACCGTCGCTGGGTAAACGGCACTCTGGGAGTAATCGAAGGCATCGACGAAGAAAGTGGCATGCTCTATGTAGTCACCGAAGACGGAAACGCTTACGATGTGGAGCGCGAACGGTGGAGCAACATGAGGTATAAGTTCAACGAACAGGAACAGAAAATCGAGGAAGAGGAAATCGGCTGCTACATTCAGTTTCCGGTGCGCTTGGCATGGGCCATCACCGTGCACAAGAGTCAGGGACTAACCTTCAAGCATGTCAACATCGACTTCACGGGAGGCGTGTTTGCTGGTGGTCAGACCTATGTGGCACTCTCACGTTGTTGCTCACTGCAAGGCATAAGCCTCAAGACCCCTATCCGTCGTGAAGACGTGTTTGTAAGGAGCGAGGTAAAGACCTTTGCCAGCCACTACAACGACAGCATCATCATCAACAAGGCATTAAGCGAATCCAAAGCCGACAAAGAATACCGTGATGCCATGACCGCCTTCAATCAAGGCAATTACGATGCCTTCATCAATGCATTCTTCAAGGCCATCCACAGCCGCTACGACATAGAGCAGCCTGCCGCAAAACGCCTCATCCGCCGCAAGCTCAACATCATCAACCAACTGAAAGAAGAAAAGCGCCAACTTCAAGAAGAGATCAAGAAAAAACAGGATTTCCTGAAGAAACTGGCCGTGGAATACACCCTTCTGGGCAAGGAATGTGAAAAAGAAGACATGCGCGAAGCAGCCATAGCCAACTACAAGAAAGCCCTTGAACTCTGTCCTGACATCCCCGATGCCAAACGTCGCTTGAAAAAGCTCGACTCCGATTTTCCTTAATGTCTTTCCCTAGAAAAAGTTGACAATGATCATGGTCGAGTGACCAGAAAACGCTGTCCATCCAAAGCTGATGGAGAATTTTCTTCTTACCATACAGGCATATACATCAAATACCAAAATACTGATGACGAGCCACTCGCCTTATCTGATGCGCGAATTTGAAAATTTTATTTTTTACGCATCCCAAACTTTTAGAGGTCACTAATGACATGCGATATAATCCTCCAACTTTGGTAATTTGTCTGTTTGTTCATTATAAGTATGCAACAAGCAAGGATTCGCCTTGCTATATGGAACCACGGCATGATATTCACCTGCGGCGAAACAATCAATCTGATAAGGATGGTAAGTGACAACTATTCCTTCTGGCAAAAGTGCAAAATGAGGCAATGGGAAGTTGTCAATGGAGAACTTTTCTTTTA
>SFEK01000072.1 GCA_004557285.1 Bacteroidales bacterium
AAATCTCACCCTTTATTTGAGGTCGGCCATCACACCTCTGCTCAAGAAGAGCAACAGTCCTGAATGTCATTCCACAAGCATCGGCCTCGGCTTGTCTTTTTAAGTGGATTGCACGCAAAAAACAACCATTTTCACGAAGGTATCTTCATCAGCCTGTGAAGATACCTTCACCAACCAACGAAGATACTTTCACCAACCAACGAAGGTATCTTCGTTTTTTCAGGGCTATTTCATACTGACTATGACTGATTTTTGTGTAAACGAACCAAGTAGTACTTACTTGGTCATCGAAGTAGTACTTACTTGACCCTCGCAGTAGTACTTACTTGACCCTCGCAGTAGTACTTACTTTGTGATGGTTGTCTGCCTGTTATCAATTCTTGATTTATTGCTTGTCAGAAGGGATAACCCACAGCAAGGTGGATGGCCTGTCCGTCTTTGAATTTCGGGATGTTGTAGAAGCCACTCTTACCTGTTTCATAGGGCACATGCAGACCCACGCCCCAATCCAATCGCAACACCAGAAATTCCATGTCGTAACGCAATCCGATGCCTGTGCCCACTGCCAGTTCCTTGAAGACATTCCTCAACTTGAACTGAGCACCGGGGCGATAACTGTCGCTGTGCAGTGCCCACACATTACCCGCATCCATGAAAGTGGCACCATAGAGGTTGTCAAAGATTCTGAACCGGTATTCGAGATTGGTCTGAAACTTGATGTCGCCTGTCTGGTCAAGGTATGAATGGCGCTGCGCCGTGGCAGTGTAGTTGCCCGGTCCTATGCTTCGCACAGAGAAGGCACGGATGCTGTTGGCACCGCCCACATAAAACTGCTCGCTGTAAGGGGCGGCAGAGCTATTGCCATAGGTATAGATGATGCCAGCCGCCGTGTGCCAAACCACCTGATTGTTGCGGTCGATGCGCCATGTCTTGCTGATGCTGCTCTCCAGTTTCAAGAACTGGGCGTAGGGATTCTTGAACATCTGCTTGTCCTTCTCCGCCCATTCATGGCCAGCTGCCATATAGCCCAACGACAGCACATTGCCTGCCTCGGTGACGGTGGTTTGCCACACCAAAGGATTGCGGTGTTTCTTGGCACTACTGTATTTCAGCATATAGCGCATCTTGGGAATGAACACATTCTGCATGGAGGCCTGCAGATAGGGATTTTCGGCCAGCACAGAGTCAAAACGAGCCGTGGTGTAATTCAGTTTCTGATATTGCAAGGTCAGCGGACTGAACTCGTGCAGCCATCGGTCGTTAGTCTGCCAACGGTAAGTCCACTCGCCCGACACGGTGTGCATCTTGAAGAAGCTCGGGCGTTTGAGGGTGTTGGTGGATGCCTTGACTATCGTGGCTGGTGTGTTGAAGAAACGCCGGCGCTTGAGAAACGGCACGATAAGACGAGGAATCTCAACAGAGGCATCTACACCATACTCATAGGAGTTGAGATCGGTGGAAGAACCGCTTACCGTTCCGCCTTTCTGCCATTCATAAGAGCCATGCAGATTGATGTCGAGTTTCTCGCCGCCACGAAAGGCATTGCGCTTGGTGAGACCCACGACGAGTTCGGGTCCTGAACGCCCGTTGTCCTTACTGGTATAATTGGTCTCCACATAAAAATCGTAGGGCTTGTTGAACGTACAGGTGAGGTTGAGGTCAAGGGTATCGCAGAGCGAAGTGGTGTCGCGGGGCGTGAAACCAAACTCTACCATGCTGAACAGTCCAGAATCATTGATTTTGTTGGCAGACTCGACATATTTGTCGTAACTGAATGGTTGTCGCGGACGCAGTTTCAGTTCGCGAAGGATGACACGCGGACGCATGGGTGGCTTCTTACCGTTGAAACGCACCTTGAAATAGCGGTGCGCAAACGAGTCGTGTAGCTCTTCCGTCGCCGTCTTGCGCATGTTGATGCAGATGTTGCCTATATACCATTTGCGACGGGCACGCTCGGGCACATTGTCGGCCATCTGCAGACGCAACTCTGCCCAGCCGTGTGCATCAGTGGTGTCTGCCAGGTATGAGGCATAACCTGCCTGGTAATAATAATAGCCATTGTTGCGGAAGAGTGAAGCCAAACGAGAACGTTCCGCATCCATGGTTGCGGCATCAAAGGGAGAGTTTTTCTTGATTTTTGCCTCCTTGAGCGTGGTACGTATCAAACTGTCGGTTGCTGGAGGGAAGCCCACATACTGCAGTGTATCAACACGGAACAGCGTACCAAAATCCACATGATAGGCAATCTTGGCCTTCTTGGGATTTTTCTGTTTGATGACCTCATAATCCACCTTACCGTTGAGATAGCCATGATTGCGCATCACGGTTTGTGCCACCAAAGCACGCAGACTGGGGTTGACATTGCTCATGAGCACGGGAGCCTTGCCAAAGGTCTTGGTGATCCACTGCGGCACCTTGCCATCCAAACCGGAAAAAGCATTCCATATCCACAAGCCATAGGGAAATGGCGTGCGGTAATAAGAACTGCCGAAAAGGGCACCATTGGGTGCAGTGGCCAATGAAGCCTCAACCTCTTCCTGTGTAGTGGTGAAATGGCTATTGTCCTCGTAGTTCTTGTAGTCGATGTCCTTCAGCCCGATGAACAGTTGGTCGTTCTCGGGGATATGCTTTGTGGTGGAGCAAGCCACCAACAGCGTGCCCACAACCAGCATCATTAGTACGGGCAACGGATGATACCATTTATTCTGCATTGTCACTCTTCAATTTAAATATGTCATTGAAATGCTGAAGGCTACGCCTCCATATCAAGCCCACACCATATTCGCGGGTATTGCCCTCAAGCCAGTCGTAGGCATTGTTGTCATAATAGAGTTTCACATATTTGTCGGCCGAATTGCCCAAGCGGTATTCAAAGGTGACATTGTCAAAGAACGACTCGTTCTGGTTGGTCACCTCGGCACCGGTCGATACCTTGCCACCTACCACTATCTTCAGGCGGTTGTTCCAGAAACGCTTGGAGAATTTGAACGAATAGTCGGTGTGGGTGTTTCCGCTGGCATCTGTGGCATTATCCATACCAAAGCTCAGGTCGAGCGTGCGCAGGGCATTGCCTGTGATATTGTTGATTTCGCTCTGCAGGAACGAACTGAGTGCGCTGTTCATGGAGAAACCGCTGGTGTTGCCGTCGGCCAGATACATGCCTGTGGTCAGCATAGTCACGGCCAGTTTGCCTCGTTGCTCTGTACCCATGGCCTGCAACTCGTTGTGCAGCGTCATGTCTTCAGGTGCATCAAGCGTAAACTCCAATCCCATGTTCGACAGCGTCTGGGTGATGTTTACGCCACAGTCAAAATCCACACTCCGTTCCTGACCGCTTGCTCCCACATTGGCCTTGGTACGTTCGGTGGCCATGATGTTGAGTTTGGGGTTCATTGGGTCGCCGGTAAACTCGATGTAACTACCGTCCTGAATGGTGAAGGTCTTGAGCGGTATGACGGGAAGCGAATATTTCATCTCTCCGTTGTCGAGGGTATATTTTCCTGTAAGGCGAAGCTCTCCCTGGGCATTGTACGTCATGCGCAAACGACCTCCGCCAATCAAATCAACATAATTGGAATGGTCGGCGTTGAGATAACACATCACATGCGCTCCCTGGTCGATGTTCATGGTCATGTCCATATTGAATCCTGACAGGGGTTGATGGGTCACGGTGGTTGTGGTGGTATCTGTAAAACTGGTAAACTTGATCAGTTCGTCCAATTGGTTGTCGGTGGTCAGCGGCGAGTCGCGCAGGATGTAGGATATGTCGGTAGTGCCCAGCACATCCAGTTGTCCTCTCATCATGAGGTTGTTCACAGGTCCTTGTATAGAGGCCATGCAATCGACAAAGGCTTTGCCGTAAACCACACTGCGGCGGCGCTCCTTGGAATCAATCACCTTGATGTTTTTTCCCTGCATTTGCATGTTCATCCTCATGTCGTCGACATTGGAGAAGTCGATGTCGCCCTGCACCGTGAGCGGACTGTCGTTGGTGGCATACATCTTGAAGTCTTCCAACAGCAAATGGCTGCCCACAATGCGGATGGGGCCTTCGCAGAGCCTGAGGTTCACACCATATTGCGAACTCTTCAGATAGCAGGAATCAAGGGCCAGTTCACCATTGGCATCTATCTGCTTCAACGAACCTTTCACGCCGATGGTGCCATCGGCATACCCTCTCAAACGGATGATGCGGTCGGGGAAGAAACCGTTCAGCAGCCGTAATGGGGTATGATCCATCGATATGGTGGCATCGATGTCGCCACCACCTTCAGATTGGTAAGAGCCTCTGATGTCGGCCACCTGCGCATCATTGCACAGCAGTATGCCGTCGATGGTGTGTGTACCGTCTGACTGGGGCATATATACAAACTCGGTGCCAATATTGCCCATACGACTTCCCTCGTAAGTCATGTTGTCGACAGCCAACGACGACGAAACCGACAGTTCTTCGGCGGTCTGTATGAGGTGGAAGTCGCCGTTCATCACACCTGTTATCTTGGGCATGTAGGGGATGACGGAGAGGATTTTCTCCAGATCAAACTGATGCAGTCCCACAGTAAGGTCCTGCAGGGCCTCTTCATTCTCGTCGTGGGTATAGATTTGCACACCCATGCCATCTGTAGAGAACAGTTTCAGGTTGGCCGACACGCGCTTGTTGCTTCCCAAGTAGAGATAGTTGTCATCATTGACGGTAAACTGGCGGTAACCCAATATGGGGTCGTCGGTGAGCAGGTGCATCTTGATGCCGTCTTGCTCCATATAAGCCTCGGCACCCAATTTCAGTCCAAGGCGGTTCTTTTCGTCATAAAATCTCACCTTCATTCCCGACCCTCGCTCCAGCAAATAGCCGTCGAGCAGGGCGTTGAAGGTGTATTGCGGATTGTTCTTGGCATTGCGCACCTGCACATGATAGTTGCATTGGGTAGAGTCTGACATGATGTCAATACGCAAGGTGTCGAGCAGCATGTTGGGGCGTTGCAGTTCCACCACCTCCACATTGCCTATAAGTCCTGTGGTTGGCGATGACACCAGATTGACGTAGGCATCGTTATAGGCAAAGCCTGCATGCGACACAAAACGGCTGAACGGGTTTTCCTTGCCTGTGGTGAGAAAGACCTCGGCCAATGGCATCCGTGTTCTGAGGGCGGCAATGTCTATGCGCTTTTCCCTCCATTGTTTCATGATTTCCTCCTGCACGTTTTCGCATTGGGCAAGCACACGGCGGTAACTGCCCTGGGCATTGACCCGAAGCATGAAGTCGCCACAGGTCATCGAAGCATAGGTGGTGTCACGACTCGACAGCACATCCACCACCATATCGTCGGGACGGAACACACGCCCCGAATCGACGATGACCAGGTCGGCAAGCAGGCCCTCAATATTCACATAACTGCTCAGGTCGGTATCCACATCCACATGGCAGCACAGCGAGGTAGAGAGTGGATAATCCACAAGACGCAGCCCCTGCCAGTCGGCATGTTCCAGTTCGGCCATCAGTGTAGAATGTATGGAGCCGCCTCGCTTGAGTTTGCGCATCAAGGCACTCACGCTGAATGTGCCGCGCAACAGGGGATTGTCGCTTTTGAGGGACACTTCTGCCTTGCCGCCATGCAGCGTGGCATTGAAGTCCATGCCGTCGAGCTGATATTTGCCGAACGTGAACTGACCGATATCGGCTCGGGCCGACAGGTCGGTGCGTGGCGACATCATATCGGTGCCTTGACCTTCTGCCCGCAAATCGGCAGTAAGACTGCCCATGCCGCTCGACGGCATGAAATGGCCTACACGAAACTGGCGGGCCATCAGTCTGGCGGCATAGTTCATGTTGCGCATATTCACACGGGCATTGCCCGCGATGCTGCCTCCACCCTGTGTCAGTTTGAAATTGGTGGCATAGCGTTGGCCGTCGATGCGCAAATCAGCACGCAGCCCTATGCCTTGGGGTACTGTCACTCCTGCCCCACCCTGTTGTGACAGCAGGGCGGTTACGAAGTCAAGACGCTGGGTATTGGCTTCCAGGCGGAGGTTGGCCTGCATACGGTCGAGGTCTGCAAGATGGGAAGCCGTGCCCCGCAGGTTGGCATTGAATGCGGTGGGCAGTTTCACATTGAGGCCTGCAAGGCGCAGGTGTTTCATGTTGCCCTTGGCCACTGCCTTGACCGTGAGCGGCTGATTGGGCCAACTCTTGACAAAAGCCGAAGGCATGCCGCCCAAAAAGCGCATGATGTCTTGCTTGCCGAAAGCACCATCTGCCACCACACTGATTTGACCGGGATGGCGGTCGTCGAAAGCATTGAAGTCCATGGCTACATCTGCCCGCAGGTGGGACTCTGGCGTACTGATCCACAAGCCTGGCAAGGTGATGCTCAGCGAGTCCATATCCACCTTGGCCGTGATCTTGTCAATAGTCAGTCCGCTCTTTTCCTTGAACGAGCATTGGCGCAGCGACATGCGCAGGCGTGGCGCACTATAGTCGAGCGAATCAATGCCCACGTTGATATCGCTCAAGGCGATATGGTTTACATCGAGTCCTTTGGTCTTTACCTTGAAACGGTTGTCATAAGCCAAGGAGCCTTTTGTCCAATCGAATTTCTTCACTTGATACAGGCTCTTGCCAAGGTCGAAATAGCCATTGGCCACGCTGGCATCTCCCAGGGTGGCAGCTATCTGCAAAGTGTCGCCCGGCATGTGCAGGGTGACGGCTGTCGATTTCACCCGCAGCCTATCTACGGTGATTCTCCACTTGTTTTCGCTCTTCGAGGTATCTGGCGGAACGGTATCGCTCAGCTCCACACTCACCTGTGCATCCTGCAGCAAGGCATCATCCACCCTTACCGTTTCCTTGGCCCAGTTGATGCCATGACTGGTAAGGTAGAGTCGCTGCACCACGGCTTTGACACGCGCCTCATGCACAAAGTTGGCGGTATTGAGATGCAGCCCCGAAAAGTCGAGGGCGTCGATCTCCACTTGTTGACTGAACAAAGGCATCAGCTGGACACTCACCACCAGACGTTGCACATCGGCAATGGTATCCTTCACCTGCGGCAACGAGTCGTTGGGTTGTATCATGCGGAAATGGTCAATGCACAAATCCAAGGGAAACACCAGCGACACATGACCTACGCTGATGTCCATGCCGGTTTTTTCAGAGGCATACGCTGCCACCTGCTTCACTGCCCAGTTTTGCACGGGTGGCAAATAAAGCAGTACAGCAAGTGCAACGAACAGCACCAACGGTGTCATCACTACTGCCAAAAGCCATTTCCAGATCTTTTTCATTTGCACAGATGATTATCAGGACCACCATGTCGGATGGTATCCTTAGGTTACATCTGCAAAGTAAGCAAATATTTTGGAAAAAAAGAACATTTTGACGATAAAAAATCAAGATGTCACATAAAATGACTTAAATCGTGGCGATTTCGTGCCATAACCGGTCTGACGGCAGCGGTGAAACAACACAAATGGGCTGTTTCGACACAGGATGGACAAACTCCACCTTGCGCGCCAGCAGCGAGATGCTGCCATCGGGATTGCTGCGCTTGGCACCATACTTCAAGTCACCCTTGATGGGGCATCCGGCATGTGCCAACTGGCATCTGATCTGATGATGACGACCTGTCATCAAATTCACTTCGAGCAGTGAATAATTGTCTGAACGGCCTATCAGCTGGTAGTGCAGCATGGCTTTTTTGGCCCTTGGCACCTCATGGTCGTAGGCATAGCTCTTGTTCTGCTTCTCGTTGCGCACCAGCCAGTCGGTAAGCGTGGCCTCGGTCTCGCCGGGCGTATTGCGGGTGATGGCCCAATAGGTCTTCTTCACCTCACCATTGCGAAACATGTCGTTCAGACGAGCCAAGGCCTTTGATGTCTTGGCAAATACCACCAAACCCCACACGGGTCGGTCGAGCCGGTGGGCCACACCAAGAAACACATTGCCGGGCTTGGCATATTTTTCCTTGATGTATGCTTTCACATCATCGGCAAGAGTGCGGTCGCCGGTCTTGTCGCCCTGGACAATCTCGCCGCTGCGCTTGCTCACTATGATGATATGGTTATCCTCGTAAACGACCTGCATGGGGTTTGGCTTTGTTGACTATCAATGGTCAATGGTTACATGTTCATACCACCATCTACCTGTATCACCTGACCTGTAACATACGAAGAGAGGTCAGAGGCCAGGAATGTGGCCACGTTGGCAATATCCTCTACCTTGCCGGCACGGCGCAGTGGAATCTTCTGGCACCACTCTTTGCGCACCTCCTCAGGAAGGGCGGCAGTCATGGCTGTTTCGATGAAACCGGGAGCAATGGCATTGGCACGCACACCGCGCGAACCGATTTCCTGTCCGATACTCTTGGCAAGTGCTATCAGTCCGGCCTTGGAGGCAGCATAGTTGCACTGTCCGGCATTGCCGTGAACACCCACTACCGACGACATGTTGATGATGCTGCCGCTCTTCTGGCGCATCATGATTGGAGTACAGGCATGGATAAAGTTGAATGCCGACTTCAAGTTGACAGCGATAACGGCATCCCACTGAGCCTCGGTCATGCGCATCATCAGTCCGTCTTTGGTGATACCGGCATTGTTGACCAGCACGTCAATAGAGCCGAAATCCGCCTTTACCTGATTGACAACCTCTTCTGTCTGGGCAAAGTCAGCGGCATTGCTGGCATATCCCTTGGCCTTCACGCCGAAAGCCTCGATTTCTGCTTCTGTAGCCTTTCCGTTCTCATCGATAACGAGGTCGGTAAAGGCAATGTTTGCGCCCTCCTGGGCAAATTTCAACGCGATAGCTTTACCGATACCGCGTGCTGCACCTGTAATCAATGCAGTTTTACCTGTTAATAATCCCATTTTGTTAGATATTTAAATGAATGTAAGTATTCTGTTTATTTGATGATAGGCTTGCCCAAAGCACCATACACCACCTTGGCCACCAGCGGTTTGCTGGCCTCGGGTGTCATGCCGTGGCCCAATCGGCCACAGATGTAGGGCACCTCCAGCCCCTTGATGCAATAGTGGGTGATGTCTGCCACCAGTTCCACATTGTCGATGTCAAACTCTCCATCGGCCTTGCCGTCGGCATACACTTTGCGGAAAAGTTCTATCTCGTCTTCATCGAAATTCTTGCGCACCTTCTCTACCATCCATATGTTTCTGAAAAAAGCTGCACGCAGATTGCCGTTGCGCATCACCGTCTCCTTGATCATGCTCAAATGGGTGTAGATAAGTTCGATGATCTTGTCCTGTGGACGTATTTTCTTTGCCGCCACTTCGTCCATCTTGTCCGACAGACGTTCCAGCTCTGATTCTATCACGGCATAATAGACATCTTCCTTGCTCTTGAAATATGTGTATAGCGTTCTCCGCCCTTTACCCGAATGTAGGGCTATGTCGTTCATCGTAGTATTCTCCAGGCCATTCTTGGCGAACAGCTGCCGGGCTACATCAACCAATTTCTTTCTTGTTTTGGATATAGACATGGTCTTTTCCTCCGTAATAATCTTTTGCACATACTTCTTTGACTGTGCAAAATTATGTATTTTATTTGAAACGACAAAACATTTTGTCAAATTATTACACATTGTCATCTT
>SFEK01000073.1 GCA_004557285.1 Bacteroidales bacterium
ATTATTCATGCCCAATCCTACAGCAAAGACGAACAGACAATAACCCAGCGCAATGCAAAAGTACAAAAATAATCATATTTCGACAAACAATCAGAAAAAAAATGAGACAAACATTCGCCATTTTTCACGCAAACCATTATCTTTGCATCGTCTTGGCATAAGATAAGCATAAAGATGAACAATAACAATAAAAAAAAGATGGAATGGGAAGTGCTCGAAAGCGAGTACTTGTTCAAGCGACCTTGGCTGACAGCAAGGCGTGAGCACGTCAAGCTCCCTACGGGTGCAGAAATCAAGGAATTCTATGTGTTGGAATATCCTGAGTTCTGCAATGTAATAGCCATCACCAAGGATGGAAAATTCGTGATGGAACAGCAATACCGACATGCCCAGCATTTCACCGGCATCGAGATACCGGCAGGATGTGTAGAACCCGGCGAAGACCCACTGGATGCCGCCAAAAGGGAACTCTATGAGGAAACGGGATATGCCGGTGGAAAATGGTCGAAACTGATGACCGTCAGTCCTAACGCAGGAGCCTGCACCAACTATAGCCATACTTATCTGGCGGTGGGCGTGGAACCCGTGTCTTCACAACATCTTGAAGACACCGAAGACATCAACATCCTGCTGCTGGAGCGTGATGAAGTGGTCAGGATGTTGAAAAACGACGAGTTCCATCAGGCCATGATGGCCGCTCCATTGTGGAAATATTTTGCCATGAACAAATTGATTTGAATGACCGTAACAAGAGAACAGCTGAAAGGAGCCTACAGCGAAGGCGAGGCACAGGCCATCTATCAGGAAGTGAAACAGGAGGATGACTTCATCGGCTTCTGCAGAAGATTCATGCATGATGAAGATTATCAGGTGGCACGCAATGCCTTGTGGGGACTGACCAAAGCCAACAAAGAGGAAATAGCACAGCTGAAGCCCTTGCAAGACAGTTTGATAGCATTAGCCATGTCAACAAACAACTCGTCTGTACGCCGTCTGGCACTCAACGTGTTGGAAAAACTGCAGATGAACGAGGATGAGGTGAGGACTGATTTTCTCGACTTCTGTATGGAGCACATGGCAGACACGCGCGAATATCCTGGCATCCAGTCGCTCTGCATGAAACTTGCCTATCGCATGTGTTCCTTTTATCCCGAACTGATGGGAGAACTCAAACGCACGGTTGAGGCCATGGCGCCCCTCTATTACAGTGCCGCCGTGAAAAGCGTAAGAAACAGGATTTTGAACGGGAAAATGAAATAAGCCGCAAGTTGAATCTTTGCATAAACAAATATCATTAAAAAACAATATTATTATGGAAACAAAAGACAAAGTATTGGCAACAATGAAGGAGGCAGGCACTCCGCTGAACGCCGGAAAAATCGCAGAACTCAGCGGCATCGACCGCAAGGAAGTGGACAAAGCCATGAAGCAGTTGAAAGAAGAAGGCGCCATCGTATCCCCTGTACGCTGCAAATGGGCACCTGCAGAATAAAATCAAGTGATATGAAAGTAAAAATAAAGACAACTCTTGGAGACATCGTTGTCCGCCTTTTTGACGAGACGCCGCTGCACCGTGACAACTTTGCCAAACTGGCCAAGGAAGGTTATTATGACGGCACATTGTTTCATCGTGTCATCAAGGATTTCATGATACAAGGCGGCGATCCCGATTCAAAGAACGCCCCTGCCGGCAAACATTTGGGAATGGGCGGTCCGGGATATACCATCGATGCTGAAATCAAGGAGGGCATCTACCACAAGCGCGGAGCCCTGGCTGCCGCACGTCTGGGTGATGAAGCCAATCCGCAACGCAGAAGCAGCGGTTCGCAGTTTTACATTGTCTGGGGACAGAAATACAGTGCAGCACAAATCAAGCAGTTGGCCAGACAGATGGACATGCAGCACATTCAACAGGTGTTCAACTCGCTGGCCATGCAGCACCGTGACGAAATCTTGCAGATGAGAAAAGAGCGCAACCGTGCTGCCCTTCAGGCACTACAAGACCAGCTGGCCACCGAGGCCGAAGCACAAGTCAAGGCACAAGGTGGTTCACTCACTGAAAAACAGCAGGAAATCTATACCACCATTGGTGGCACTCCACACCTTGACGGTCAATACACCGTATTCGGCGAGGTGGTAGAAGGTCTTGACATCGTGGAGATGATTCAGCAGTCGGCCACTGCAAAAGGCGACCGCCCCGTTGACGACATCTGCATGAAAATGACTATCGTTGAAGATTAACAAAAAAACATAACAACAATGTTAGACCATTTGGCACAATTCACGGCGTGGCCCATCGTCACAGGCATCATCGTTGGCTATATTGCCAACCGCATCATGAGTGGCGAGGGCAAGGGATGTTGCATGAACCTTATCGTTGGCATCATCGGCAGTTATGCAGGAGCGTTTATCAGTTCGCTGCTCAACGTGCAACTGCTGGGTGCGGGTTACCTCAAGAATTTCATCTTCTGCCTGCTCGGCTCTGTGGTGGTGTTGTGGATTTGGAAGAAAATATCATCAGGTGGCAAGGCTTAAACGCCACCTGATGGTATTTGTCATGAAGAGACATCTTAAATACGTTCAAGCACTTTTTGTATCAAGGTGTCTATCGTGTTCTTGTAGCCCGTATTGGCTCGTTGGGCCACACGGTTGGCTATCACCATGCAGCAAGTGGTGGCATGGTGGTTCATCAGACGTGAAAGTCCGGCAAGCGCCGAAGACTCCATTTCAAAATTGGTGATACGCAAACCGTTATATACAAAGCTTTCTATCTTCTCGTTCTGATGAGGGTCGGCAAGGGGCACACGCAACTGTCTGCCCTGCGGACCGAAGAATCCGCCACAGGCAACCGTCACGCCACGCACCATATCGTCTTGTGCGATGCGTTCCACCAATGTGGCATCGGCATCAATCACATACGGAGCTGAAATGCAGGTGTTGCCTTTCCATCCCAGATGTTGCAGCAAAGCGTGCTCAAAATCCAGGTCGCACACCTCGTTTCTGCCGGCATAGAAGTTGAGCAACCCATCGAAGCCCACCGACTTGACACTGCAGACAAATGTACCCTCTGGCGTATAAGGCTGCAATCCGCCGCAAGTGCCTATGCGCACGATATCCAACGAGCGCAGGTCTTGTCGTTCAGTGCGGGTAGCAAAATCAATATTGGCCAAAGCGTCAAGCTCGTTCATCACAATATCGACGTTGTCGCACCCTATTCCTGTTGACACCACAGTGATGCGTTTGTCGTGATAATAACCTGTAACCGTCTTGAACTCACGGTTTTCCACCTCGCACTCCACCTTGTCAAAATGCGATGCCACAAGGGCCACCCTGCCAGGGTCGCCCACCAGTATCACCTTGTCGGCAAGATATTCGGGTTTTACATGCAGATGAAAAATACTGCCATCCTCATTGATAATCAATTCGGATTCGGGAAAATAGGTTTTCTTTTCCATAGTATAGCATTTATTTGTTGTTTTTCGCCTCGCTCATGCGTATATCCTTTTCAAGTCGATGCACCTTCAGGGTAAGCAGTTCCTCCTGCTGTTCCATCTTTTTGAGTTCTGCAGTCATCCGCCTTTTCGCCTGGGCATTGGCCTTGGCATACTGCTGTCGCCTGTCAACAAGCTGTGCGGAGAGGGTCTGCAGTTCTTGCGAGAGTTTCTGATATTCGGCAAACAATTTGCAGCTTGCAGACGATTTGAAGTCAGAAGGCTCATCGTAAACGATATTGTCGTTGATGACAAAATTGATACTCTTGGGCTCATCCTGTTCCACACGGCGTTGCTTGGAAGCTTGCAGGCGGTTGCGTGCAGCCTCGACAGCCGATTTGTTGCTCCAAGTTTCCTTGATGCTCCACATGGCAGCCAGGCGGCTGAGTTTAGCCTTTCCCACCTGCGACTCCTCATACACCTGCCGTGACGAAGTAGGCACGAAAGTGTATATGCAAACCTTGCCCTCGGGTTGACGGCGGTCGGTGACCCACCAGCCGATATTGTTGTAGTCGTCCACGATATAACAATAGTCATTGCCTTCTGAATTGAAAGGCAGGCCCACACTCTCGGGTTTATAGAATTTGGATGAACTGACGTCATATTTGGTCATGAAGATGTCGCGGCCACCAAGAGAATTGTCATCATCACTCTTGGCTGAAAAATAGAGTGTCACGCCGTCAGACATCATGAAAGGACAATTGATGTCGGTAAACTCTCCATCAAAATCACCAACCGGCACCTCTTCAGCCCAAGAATCGCCCAACTTGTCGGTGATATAGAGCTGATATTCGCCCTGTGCGTTTTTCTTAGAGTAAAGCATCTTGTTGCCCAGTTCGTTGAGATAAAGACATGCCCCAGGTTGGGCTTCTGTATTGAAATGGCGGTTGTAGGTGGTAAACACTCCAGCCTCCTTACCGAGAGGAATGTGGTCGATGAAATTGTCCTTGTCCACCACCACACTGTCGAAAACGATGATTTTCGCCGTAGCAGGCAGCATCTCTTCATAAAGGTCCTCATTGGCTGGAAGTTTCAACGAAACTTCAGCAGCAGGTTTCACCACCTTGGTGGTTTTGGCTTTGTTGTTGACCGCCTTTTTTTTACCCTGTGCAGAAACGTTGAGCGCAAGGGTCAAGGCGAGGGCAGCAATGGTGTATTTTATGTTCATTTGTACAGCAGTTTTGATGATCAATAAGCATGAAAAGCCATGACAGGGATAATCATATCAAGGTTTACGGTACAAAATTACAAAAAAAAATGATTCAGCGAAGAAAAAGGCCAAGGATTCCTGCTTGAAAAGGTTAAATTTCCACCAATTTGTGTTCTCTCTCCAACGCTCTCCATACAGAATAGCGTGCTTCGGCACTCATCTGTTCAATTTGTTTGAAGAGTACTGCCATGTCGGCACGGTGAGAATCGGTTTCGTAAGGACACCGTTTTTCCTGTTTCCTGAAATCATGCTGCCGGGCATAGGCCTTGAGGTCGGCCTCGCTTTGCAGACATAGCGGACGAATGATGGTCAAGGGCATTTTGCGCATTTTCAGCATGACGGGCATGGTGGAAAAACTGCCTTGGAAATAGAGGTTCATCATGGCCGTGTGGATGATGTCATCAGCATGATGCCCCAAGGCAATCTTGTTGCATCCCAACTGTTGTGCCATCTGGAACAGCTGCTTACGGCGGTTCCACGAACAAAGAAAACAGGGCGACTTGCGGTGGTCGGTATGGGCATCGAAAGAAGTGGTGACCACATGAAACTTGACTCCCCTACCCTCACAGAAATCCTCCAGATAACTCAAATCGCTCTCATACTTGATGTTCTCCATGCGGATGTGCAGGGCTTCAACCGTGAACTGGGGTTTGTGTATGCGCTGTCTCATCGCCAGAAGATGCAGCAGACAGAGCGAGTCTTTGCCGCCTGAAAGACCAACCAGCAGACGGTCGCCATCTTCAATGAGATGATAATCGTAAATCGCTTTTTGCAAGCGACTTAGGATTTTCTTTTCAAGTTTTTGTTCTTCTGTCAATAATGGCATTTCTCAACTCCACAACAATTAATCCCGTTAGGCTGAAAAATCATTTCATAAACACCAAATACACCGCACAGACAATGAGCAGAAACGCCAGGATATGGTTCCAATGCAACTGCTGTCCCTGAAACAGGATGTTGGCAATGATGGCAAACACCGCCAGGCTGATGCACTCTTGTATCACCTTGAGCTGCACCAGATTAAACGGACCGCCATTGCCGTCGAACCCCAAACGGTTGGCAGGCACCTGGCAACAATACTCAAAGAAGGCAATGCCCCATGAGAAGGCTATCACCCCAAGCAATGGCCAGTGCTGTGCCACACCATTCTGTTGAAGCTTCAGGTGCCCATACCATGCCAGCGTCATGAAGACATTGCTGAGCACCAGAAGCATTATCGTATATAATCCATTCATTATTATTCGCCACGAAGTTGTTTGTCCATGTGTTCGGCAGCACGACGGCCGTCGCCCATGGCAAGGATCACGGTTGCACCACCACGCACGATGTCACCACCGGCAAAAATCTCACGACGCGAACTCATCATCTGCTCGTCCACGGCAATGGTGTTCTTTCTGCCCAGTTCCAATCCCTTGATTGATTTGGGTACCAATGGGTTGGGTGATACACCGATAGCCACAATCACCTGATCCACATCTATGGTGACGGTCTTGCCCTCAACAGGCACAGGACTTCTTCTGCCCGATGCATCGGGCTCGCCCAAGGTCATCACCTGAAGCACGGCCTGCTTCACGGCACCCTTCTCATTGGCCACATATTCCAATGGGTTGTGGAGACACAAGAAGCGGATACCCTCTTCCTTGGCATGTTTCACCTCTTCGAGTCGTGCAGGCATTTCAGCCTCCGAGCGGCGATAGACCAAGGTGACATCGGCGCCCAGGCGTTTGGCGGTGCGGCATGAGTCCATGGCCGTGTTTCCACCACCAACCACCAGCACATGCTTGCCGATGTTCATCGGGGTGTCGGTGTGTGGATTGGCAGCATCCATGAGGTTGACACGGGTGAGGTACTCGTTGGACGACATGATGTTGATGGCGTTCTCACCAGGAATGTCCATGAAGTTGGGCAAACCGGCACCCGAAGCTACAAAGATCCCCTTGAATCCTATTTCCTCCAGTTGGTCCACGCTGATGGTCTTGCCCACGATACAGTCGGTCTGGAAGTGTACACCCATCTTACTCAAGTTTTCGATTTCCACATCCACAATCTTGTTGGGCAGACGGAATTCAGGAATACCATATTTCAACACGCCGCCTATCTCGTGCAAAGCCTCGAACACATATACATCGTAGCCTTTCTTGGCCATGTCTCCAGCAAAGCTCAATCCGGCAGGGCCAGAACCAACCACAGCAACTTTTATGCCGTTGGCGGGTGCTATCTCGGGCAACGACATGCAGCCACTCTCCCGCTCATAGTCGGCAGCGAAACGCTCAAGATATCCGATGGCTACAGCAGGTTCGTTCATCTTGAGGTGCATACAGCGGCTCTCACACTGCTTTTCCTGCGGACATACACGACCACAAACTGCAGGCAGCGAAGAAGTGCTCTTGAGCACCTTGGCAGCAGCCAGGAACTGGCCACGCTCGATGTTCTTGACAAACGAAGGAATGTTGATGCTTACCGGACAGCCCTCCATACAGGTGGGTTTGGCACAGTCCAAACAACGCTTGGCCTCGGTGATGGCCATCTCGGCGGTCAAACCGATGTTCACCTCCTCTGTCCGGGTGGTGGCGCGATACACAGGGTCAAGTTCAGGCATCACCACACGTGGTATGGCTGTGCGCTCCTTGGCCTTCATGGCACCACGCAGTGCCTTGCGCCATTCGGCATTTCTGTCAGTAAGCACTTCCATGCTCTCCATTTCAGCCGCAGGTACCTCCTGTTTGTCGGCTGTGCTCTTGCAGTTCTGTTGTGCCTCTATCTTTTCAATATGATCTTCAAAATGTTCCACTTCGTCACGCTCGGCATCCTTGAATGTTCCCATACGCTTGAACATCTCGTCCCAGTCAACCAATGCACCGTCAAACTCAGGTCCATCGATGCACACGAACTTGGTCTTGCCGCCAATGGTGAGTCGGCAGGCTCCACACATACCCGTGCCATCCACCATGATGGTGTTGAGCGACACATCTGTGGGGATATTGTATTTCTGCGTAAGCAGGCAGCTGAACTTCATCATGATGGGAGGCCCGATGGCAAACGCCTTGTCGATGTGCTCCTGCTCGATGAATTTCTCAATACCTACAGTTACCACACCTTTTTCGCCATAAGATCCGTCATCGGTCATGATAATCAGTTCATCGCTGTTGGCCCTCACCTCGTCTTCCAAAATGACAAGCTCTTTGTTGCGTCCGGCAATCACCGACAGTACACGGTTGCCTGCTGCCTTGAGTGCCTTGATGATAGGCAGCATGGGTGCTACACCCACACCACCACCTGCACAGATTACCGTACCGTAGTTTTCGATATGCGTAGGATTTCCCAACGGACCTACCACATCGGTGAGATATTCACCCTCGTTCAGCGCACACATCTTCATGGACGAGAGGCCCACTTTCTGCACCACCATGGTGATGGTACCTTTCTCGATGTCGGCATCTGCAATGGTCAGCGGCATACGCTCTCCATGCTCACCCACCCTGACAATGACGAAATTGCCAGCCTTTCGGCTGCGGGCAATGAGGGGGGCTTCAACCTCAAAGAGAAATACTTTCTCTGAGAATTGTTTCTTGCGAATGATTTTATTCATAAGTATTAGGATAAGGAATATGATTAGAAATTATGGTCATCGAGCATGTCAAATCCGCAATAGGGCACAAGACATTTGGGCACACGGATGCCCTCGGGTGTCTGGTTGTTCTCTATGATGGCGGCAACGATGCGTGGCAGAGCCAATGCCGAACCGTTGAGTGTATGGCAAAGTTCTGTCTTCTTGGTCTCAGTATGGCGGAACCTGCATTTCAGACGATTGGCCTGATAGCTTTCAAAATTGCTTACCGATGATACCTCGAGCCACTTCTTCTGTGCTGCGCTATATACCTCGAAGTCGTAGCAGATGGCAGAGGTGAAACTCATGTCGCCGCCACAAAGTCGCAGGATATGGTACGGCAACTCCAGTTTCTTGAGCAGTCCTTCCACATGCTCCAGCATCTCGTTGAGCGACTGGTATGAATGTTCAGGTGTATCGATGCGCACGATTTCCACCTTGTCAAACTGGTGCAGGCGGTTCAGTCCGCGTACATCCTTGCCGTAAGAACCGGCCTCGCGACGGAAGCAAGCCGAATAGGCACATCGCTTGATGGGCAGCTCCTTCTCATCGATGATGACGTCACGGAAGATATTGGTGACAGGCACCTCGGCGGTGGGTATGAGATAAAGGTTGTCGAGATTGCAATGATACATCTGTCCTTCCTTGTCGGGCAACTGGCCTGTGCCATATCCAGAGGCTTCGTTTACCACAAACGGGGGCTGCACCTCAAGATAACCACTTTTGCGTGCCTCCTCAAGGAAGAAAGCCTCAAGTGCTCTTTGCAGACGGGCCATTTTGCCGATATATATAGGAAAACCTGCACCGGTGATTTTCACTCCCAGGTCGAAATTGATGAGGTTGAATTTCTTGCACAAGTCCCAATGGCAGAGGGCATCAGCCGGCAGTTCCGGCACCACGCCACCCTCTTTCACCACAACGTTGTCGGCGGCATCCTTGCCCTCGGGCACATCGTCATTAGGTATGTTGGGTATGGTACACAAAAGAGTTGTCAAGTCTTGTTCAGCCTTGGCCAATTCTTGTTCAAGAGCCTTTGACGTCTCTTTCAACTGTGCCACATCCTCCTTGATGGCATTGGCCTCATCGGTTTTCTTTTCTTTCATGAGAGCACCAATCTGTGCTGCAAGTTTCTTGGCCTCCTGTAAGGTTTTGTCAAGTTTCTGCTGTGTCTCACGTCTTGTTTTGTCAACGGCGAGCACATTGTCGATGGCTTCACGCGCACCATTGAAGTGCTTTTTCTCCAATCCTTTAATTACACGTTCAGTCTGTTCACTGATTAATTTAAGTGTA
>SFEK01000074.1 GCA_004557285.1 Bacteroidales bacterium
CTGGTCGGTAAGGTCTTCCACCATCTGTGTCACCAGTTCCTCTTGCACAGCAGTGAGCGACTGCGTGGTTTCAAATGAGGTTGTGGCTGTAAACTGTTTTTCGAAATCCTCGCTATGGTTAGCGTTGTTGGTAAACCTGACATTCACCGTCATCGAAAGTTCAGCCTGTGCAGAATGTCCTTCGGCCGTAACAGCCTTGTTGCGCTGAGAGTATTGTGTAATCTCACCCTCAATCTTCAAGTCACCATTACGTTTCACCTGTATCAGGCGCGTGTGGTTGGCAAAGACATCTTTCAGTTTGTTGTTGAAAATGCCCGACATCGGTCCCCACACATAGCTCGATCTGATGGGAAAGTCTGCAATTTGTATGGTTTTGGTCTTGTTATAGTCGATACTGGCACCATTAAAGGTGTATGACATCTTACAGGCACTCAGCACGACAAGCACGAAGGCTGTCAACAAGATGATTGGTTTGCTCATTTTCATGTATGCGGCACAGTTGCTTCTTTTGTTCTACCTATTTGATTTTCAGCTGTTTGATCTTCCTGTACAGTGTACGGTCGGATATACCCAGTTCTTGGGCCGCTTTCTTGCGGTTTCCACCATTGCGTTCCAAGGCTTTTTCTATCATCTGCCGGCTCAGGTTCTCCAGGTTAAGACTATCTATGTTCAGTGGCTCAACGCCCCTTGCTTCATGATGCTGCGATTCCGTCTGCAGCGGTTCGGCATATATGGCCTCCGAGATTTCCTCTGCCACGGCATCCTGCACGACAGGTGATATTCGGGGATGCTCGCACACATCATTCCGTTGCCCTGTATAGATAGACGGCATCATGTCTTTAGAGACTGACGGTTGATGGCTTCCCTTGGCATCAAGCTGTTTTTTCAGTTCGTTCATGTCGCGCCTCAAATCGCTCACATTGCCTCTTAGTTCATAAAGAATCTTGTAGAGCAGTTCGCGTTCGCTTTCAAACGAATGGCTGTTCGACTGGTGGTTGACCATGGCCAACTGCGTACTTTCCGCATCCTCGGGAATAAAGCGGTGGATGGCTTCACCACTGATGACACGTTCTTCGCTCAACACCGACATCTGCTCGGTAATGTTTTTGAGCTGGCGCACATTGCCCGGCCACTTGTATTTCATCATCACCGCCTTGGCTTCGTCAGAGAGGGTGATTTTGGGCAGATTGTATTTTTCAGCCATCTGCAGGGCAAATAGGCGGAAAAGCAGCAGGATGTCTTCACCACGGTTCCTCAGTGGAGGCATCTGTATAGGGATGGTATTCAGACGATAGTACAGGTCTTCACGAAAACGGCCTTCGCTCACGGCCTTGCGCATGTTGACATTGGTAGCAGCCACCACCCTGACATCCGTTTTCATAATTTGCTGCCCACCCACACGGATATACTCACCGTTCTCAAGCACGCGCAGCAGGCGCGCCTGTGTTGGAAGCGGCAGCTCGCCTACCTCGTCAAGGAATATCGTACCCTTGTTGGCCACACCAAAATATCCCTCACTCTCGCCTATGGCACCTGTAAAGGCACCCTTTTCATGTCCGAAGAGTTCGCTGTCGATGGTACCCTCGGGTATTGACCCACAGTTGATGGCAAAATAGCGTTCTCTGCGTCGGGGTGAATTGTCGTGGATAATGCGTGGAATGATTTCCTTGCCCACTCCACTTTCGCCAATGATCAATACAGACAAATTGGTCGGTGCCACCTGCAAGGCGACATCGATGGCACGGTTCAACTCGTCGTTGTTGCCGACGATATTGTAACGTTGTTTGATTTTCTGAAGTTCTGCAATGTTCATTTAGCTTACAAAATTACTTATTTTATTTGAAATACTTGCATCATCTCTACATTTTTTGCAGTTTTGACACTTATTTCGATGTCTTCATGTCCATTTCGGTATTGGCTGGTGCCCACAGATTATTTACGTTCCAGTTTGATCAGCAGCAATCCGATGGCCGTCCAAATCAGTTCTCTTAGTCTGACAATGAGTGCCACAAAGATGCCGGCACTGGCCGACATGGCCAGCCCTGCCGTTGACATGAGGAAACCTCCCTCTCTGCCTCCAAGTTGCAAGGGCATGAAGAAAAGCATGTTGGCAAACAAGCTGGTGAAGGCCAGGATAAGCACACATTGCACAAAATCCACATCGGGCATGAGCACCAGGAGCACAAACATGATTTCGAGCGACGACACAATGCGGCATGAAAGTTCCAGCAACACTGCTGACACAAAGGTTCGCTTGTTCTGCCTGTGCAATGCGGCAATCTGTTTATCCACAGTGGTCAACTGCTCCTGATGTTTTTCCACAAAGCCTTTTGCCCAGCGTGATATGCCAGGCAAGCGTTTCAGCAGGTTCATCACGCTCACGGCTATTCCCTTGCGATAGCCCTTCAGGAAGAACCACACACCCAGCAGACAGAAGGCTGTGACCAGTGTCAGCAGGATGCCGATAAAGACATTGAGCGGTTCGGTGATCAGATATAAAGCCACAGACAGCAGCCAGAAGAGGAAATGGCTGAAGATGTGGGTCATGGCATAGAGGATGACCGACGACGATGCCCGCTCTGCCCCGATATGTGGTGAGAGCGACATCACCCGATAAGGCTCTCCGCCCATCAGTCCACCCGGTGTGGCATAGTTGAGGGCAAATCCCGACACCGTGATTTTATAGAGCCACCAGAACTTGATGGGCGGTTTTTCTTCAGTTCCACTCCTGATGATGATATACCAGGTGGCGGTGTTGAATACATACAAGAATGCCCACAAGACGATGACAGCAAAAAACCAATAGCCTGCACGGCACAGTCCGCTCCACACCTCCTTGAAATCGAGCTGTGTGACCATTACTGCCAGCACCACGATGCCGAACAGAAAGAACCCATTTTGATATCTTTTCTTCATCTCAACCCTTGTTCATCACTTGCTGCCTTCTTTCGGTGATTTGGGCACAGAGAAACGCACCTTGTCGCTGTCGTCCCTGCGCTCATGGTAGAGTTTGGGCAACGGGTTGGCAAAAGGCTCATCATAGCAGGCACGGTTGCGCCAGATGTCAATGGCCTCGTAAATGGCATGACGGAAAGAGTTTTCATCAGCGATGCCCTTGCCTGCAATTTCATAGGCTGTTCCATGGTCGGGCGATGTACGCACCAATGGCAGGCCTGCAGTATAATTGACCCCACCGCCCAAGTCAAGGCATTTGAACGGTGCCAGTCCCTGGTCGTGATACATGGCCAACACACCATCGAAGGCCAAATAGCCGTCGTGGGCAAAGAAGCCGTCGGCAGCGTAAGGGCCGTATGCACATACACCCTGTGCAGCAAGTTCTTGGATAGCTGGCATGATGATGTTCTGCTCCTCCTCGCCCAGCAGCCCGTTGTCGCCGGCATGGGGATTGAGGGCAAGCACGGCAATGCGGGGATTAGATATACGGAAATCGCGTTTGAGCGACTGATGGAAGATTTTGGCTTTCTCCACAATGGTTTCCTTGTTGATGGCAGCTGCCACATCCTTGATGGGCAGATGTGTGGTGACCAGTGCCACCCTCAAGTTCTCGTTGAGCAATATCATCAATGCCTTTTGGTCTTGTCCTATCCTCTGCTCAATATATTCGGTATGTCCGCAGAAGTTGAATCCTTCGCACTGGATATTGTTTTTGTTGATAGGAGCAGTCACCAGCACGTCATAGCCATTGTTCTTGTAGTCTTCCATGGCGCGCTCCAAGGCTTTGAAGGCGGCCAGTCCTGCCTCTTTCGATGGTTTGCCCATGTCCACCTTCACATCCTCATCAAAGGTGGCCAGAAGGTTGAGCTTTCCGTGCTTGGCCTCTTCGGCACTGTTGATGATGGTGAAGTTGCCCTGAATGTCGAGGGCATTGCGGTGGTAGGCCGCAACCTTGGGCGACCCATAGACAATCGGCGTACACAGTTCGAGCATAGCCGGCTCGGCAAAAGTCTTGAATATCACTTCGTAACCTATGCCGTTTGTATCTCCGTGTGTGATGGCCACACGTGGTTTTGTATTTTCCATTTTCTTTATCTGTTATTTGTCGGTTTTACCATATTCAAATATATCCAGTGAGCAGATCATCTGCATCTAAGGGTATAGAGCAATGCTTCTGCCTGTTTCATCAGATTGCGTTTCTTCATCTCAGGAGCATAAACAAAGGCTTCTGCCACGACCAGCCGTTGCCTTGCGCTGTCAGCCAGGACATGAGCCACAAACGGTCCACCCATCGCATCACCACGCATCTCCCATAGTCCGCGGCATATCATGATGGTGCGTCCGTGTGCTTTCACCGTTCTGGCTATCACGCCCTGCCTCACGGTCTGCATATACATGCCTTGGCATTCGCCGGGCATGTTTTCGCGCATCACGCTATCACGGACACAACAGAACGACGCTTCATCCATCGACAGGCCGGTACAGGTGTATATGCAGAGGCTTTTCATTCCCCTAGGGGCATTGTCAGAGCACCACACAAACTGTCTTCCACGCTTCATGGCTATCATGTCCTTGGGTACTTTGATGCGGCATTGCATCATGCTGTCAATGGCCTTTTCGGCTTTGGCATTGCTTCCTTTTCCCATGGCCGTCAAGGCCATTTTCATTTCCGCACAGTTCAGCACATCACGCATCCTGCCACCATGTTTGCCCATAGCCTTGCTGAGCGACGTGACCGAGGGGGCATTGACATACACCACCGTCTGTCCTGTGGTCCACACGTTTCTGGCATATCTGATGCCGGTGGTCTTGCCATGCGCATCATCCACTGTCACCCACACGATATTGCGGGTCAGTCGGGTGGCGGCATCCGGCGTGTCTTTGTTGACCCTCACCACATCAAAGGCAGGTTCTTCCTGAGGCAGACCTTCCACCGCCAGCGAGAGCACGCTGTCCATCATTGCCGCTGCCAGGGGGTCGCTGCAAACCACTGCCACCTCATAGGGCTTGCCTACGACAGAGGTCAACTGTTGTAGGTGTTGTTGCCGGCAGGCTGTCAACAGCAGCACAGCCGTCAGCAGTGTGATGATGACCGATGAATGTTTCAACTCCTTGTTCCCTCTTTTTTGGCCGTACTCAACAGTCCGCAGGCGGCAAAGATGTCTTGTCCCCTGCTCGCCCTGATGGTGGTGAATATGCCATGTGCGGTGAGATAGTCGCGCAGACTTTCCATCTTGCTGTCATCGGCGCCATGCAGTTCGGTACCGGGAATATGATGGAAGCGTATCAGATTGATGCGGCAGTCGAGCCCGCGCAGCAGTTTCACGATTTCCTTAGCGTGCAGGTGCGAGTCGTTGAGCCCTCCGAACACGATATATTCGAACGACAGGCGGCGCTGATGACTGAAGTCGTAGTTGCGCAGCAGTTCCACCACTTCGGCAATGGGCATACCTTTTTCGGCAGGCATCAGCATGGCCCTCTGCTCATGCAGAGGCGAATGCAGACTGATGGCCACATGGCACTCGCTTTCTTCGATAAAGCGGCGCAGCTTGTTTTTCACGCCCACACTGCTCACCGTAATGCGTTTGGGACTCCAGGCATAGGCATAGTCGGCCGTCAATATCTCGGTGGCTCTGAGCACATTGTCGAGATTGTCCATAGGTTCTCCCTGCCCCATGAACACGATGTTGGTCAAGTGTTCACGCTCCGGCAGCGCATACACTTGGTTAAGGATGTCGCCCGCTGTCAGACTGCCTTCAAATCCCTGCTTGCCGGTCTGGCAGAAAAGGCAGTTCATCTTGCAGCCCACTTGCGACGAGACACACAACGTGGCGCGGTCTTTGTCTGGAATATATACGGTTTCCACAAACTTCCCGCTGCGCGTGGGGAAAAGGTATTTCACCGTACCGTCAACAGAAGCCATACGGTCAACGGGCATCATGCAGCCCACTTCGTAGCCGGCCTTCAGCTTTTCGCGGTTTGCTTTAGACAGATTGGTCATCTCGTCGATAGTGGTCACATGCCTGCGGTAAAGCCAGTCGGCTATCTGTCCGCCGGCAAAGGCTGGCATACCGAGCGATTTCGCAACTTCTTTCAGTTCGTCGCGGTTCATGCCCATTAGGGGTGTCTTGATGCTGTCCATTTCCATTTTTTCTGTTTCTGAATTGCAAAGATTACGCAAATCGAGTGCAGAAGCACCAAGCTTGCTTGAGTGTTATGCCGAGATGCAGCTAATCTTCTGCAAAGGTACGGAAAAAAAACGACATGTAACGGCAAGTAAGCATAATTATATTAAAATTCAAGGTTTGGACATGCCAAACCTTCAACCGTCCCTATATATATAATAAGGTATAAGAGAAAAAACGAAAGAAAATGGGCGAGGATTATGATTGTAGAAAAGCACCTCGCCCATTATCAATTGAATATTAATAACCTATTTTGTGTATGAAATGAGAAAATCCGGAGAATATTAAAAGACCGAATTGTTCCCTTGAGGACCGAAGTCCACCACATAGGTAAATATTCTCATTCCACAGCCTCACGGCTATTCAATGGAATCTATTATATATACTTAACCTCAGCGTCATTTTTTTACGACCTTGATGGTCTTGCCGTCCTTCTTCACGATGTTCACGCCTCTCTGCAGGCTCTTGGTGCGCACACCGTTGATGCTGTAGATGGCATCGGCATCGCTGTATCTACCCTCAGCAGCATTGTTGATGCCAGAGGTCGATGTGTTAGTCACGTTGATCAATACATCGGGGCTATAGAAAGGCACAATAGGTGTTTCAGGCTGCAAGTCGGCCATAGCACAGGACATGATATCCTTGACAAGAATCTGTGCAGACTCGGCAAGGCTCTCGTCGGCAGTCACGTCAAAGGTAAGCACAGCACCCTCTTCACCGATGAACTTGTTGTCCTCGGCTGTCAGCTTGGCGGAAAGACCCACAAAGATGTCACCATTGTCACGCACACCCTTGAGCACCTTGTGGTTGACGGTACGGTCGGTGGTGGCAAAAGAAGCCATATCGATGGTCAGACCTTCGGGCATGTTGATGAGGCACTCATAAGAAACCAGAGGCTCTGCAGAGTTGAGTTCCATGCTGATGGTCTTGGTTTCACCTGGAGCAATGCTCAGGTCACCGAATACAGGAGTGATGACGAAATCGTTGCTGTAGTAAGGAGAAACGAAATCGTCTTGTGCATAGCTTTCAAATTTGTAGGCTCCTTTCAGGGCTGAGAACACAATGTCGCCTGTGGCTACAAGATTTTCATCAGCCTGCACATCAAAGCTGAACACCACATCACCCTCGCCCTGCGAAGGTGCTGTGCCTGCGACCAAGAAATTACCAGTCTGTCCATCCCTGCCGCTGAAGACATATTCGGCATCAGCATAACGCTCGCCCACTTCGCATACATAATCGGCTATGCCAGCGTCATCAACTTTGTCAATCACGAATGAGAGTCCTTCGGGCAGCGTGATGGTGCCGCTGAATGACTTTACATCCACATCGTTTTCGAGTTTCAGACTGACAGTGGCCTTCTCACCGGGAGTGATGAACACCTTGTCGGCTGAAAACTTCATGGTCTGGGCTGAAGCGGCTCCTGATACCAACAGAAGAGCCAAAGCCGACAGGCCTTTGAGCATGTTTGTTTTCATATCATTCAATTTTTTTATGGATACTTTATTCTATTTGTGCAAGGGTCAAGAGCAATGACATTCCTATCATCGGCTCTCGACTCTGCATAATATTAATAACTCAATTACTTGTTTCTATAGAGTTTTAAGAACTCGTTGAGGTCTCTTGTGTCAACCTTGCCGTCGTTGTTCAGGTCGCTCTGCTCCCTCATGGCCTTGATGTCCTCGGTCTCATCCTCGCTTGCGCCATTGACAACAAACTCTTCAATGATTTCAAAGTCAAGGGCATCAAGTGCCTTGTCGCCGTTTACATCGCCGGGAACCTCCTGAGCAGCCTTGTCGGCAGCCTTGGCATCCTCCACGATTTGGGCAATCGCAGCAGAGATGGCCTTGAGGTCAACATTAATAATCTGGTTCTTGACGGTCTCTTCATTGAGGTCGTGGTTGGCATAGTGAGAGTCACGTGAGTTCTTCACGGCATCGAATGACACAGCATCCAGCTTGCCGGTAAATTCAGCAACCACCTCAGGAGAAACCAGTTCAGCCACCTCAGCCTTAGCTGCTGTAAGTTCATCCTCCACAGCTTTAATGGCATCGTTCACCACGATGAGGGCAGCCTCGTTGGCAAGGTAAGTGGTATAGTTCTTAACAATCCAAAGTTGATCCTTGAGTCTTGCTATTTCTTCATCGATTTCTTCCTGATGTATGCCGGCATCAAATCCATAGCCCTGAAGCTTGGTTTCCAATGCTTTAACATCCTCATTGATGGTATTCAGCATAGGAATCAAGACAGAGGTATAGTTTGGATCAACGTTAGCCTTGGCTATAGACCACTCGATCTTCAAGTTAGTAATCTTCTCAGCACTTTCATCGTAGGCATTTACCTGATTGTCAATCTCTGTAAGCTTGCCATAGATAGGATTCAGGTCATTGGCGATTTCCTTTACATAGTCAGCGATGTCGCACTGCTTGGGATCGGTTGAATTCCAGTGACTGTTGATCTTGTTCGATGCAGGAGTATAATAGGATGTTCTCAAACCACCAATCTTGGTCACAGCCTGCGTTGCCAGGTAAGAATCGGCCTTTGCGCCACCAGCAGAATACTTGCCATTAGCATTAGTGAGCATTCTGTCTGCATAAGCCAACGTACCCACAGAATACCTATCGGCTGTCAAATAGTTGTATGCTGCCTGGTTAGCCGCACCTCTTGCTGTCTGAGTAGCTGTTACAATGCTTGTCAAAGCAGCATCAACCTCAGTCTTGTAGGTGTCATAATCAAAGCTGCCTGTACCATCCTTCACCTCATCGTATGCTGAAGCAGCATTTTTCTTGGTAGTCTCAATTTTGTAAGCATAGTCAAATACATTGGCCAACTCAGTATCTATGGCATCTATGGCAGTTTGGTCAGTCTCAATACCGGGGATGGTCTTGTAACCATTGATGCGGTTCACCATTTCTGCATACTGGTTGAGAGCTGAAGTGATGTCAGCAGTCAGTGTATTGTACTTGGTTTCGTTCTGAGCAATGATTTCGGCCACCTTCTCACCCTGAGAGTCACCCCAAATCTTAAGGATTTCACCATCAATGTTGCCGAGTTCCTCCATTACTGTTGCATAGGCAGTAACACGCTGAGCGTAGGTAGTCAAATTCTTGATGACATCCAGTCTAACCTGCAGTTTGGCAAACAGCTGCTCATACTTGGCCTGTGTTTCGGGCTGACCGGTATAGAGTTCTGTAATCTGCGCACTGTATTTATTCAAATCCTCCTGCACCTTGGCGCACTCTGCATCCTGCACGGTCTTGGCAGAAGCTGTCAATGTGCTCATGGCAGCGCCCAAATTGGTATTATAGGTGTTATAAGGAGTCTCAAACACAGTACCAGGATCATCGATTTGTGACTTGTC
>SFEK01000075.1 GCA_004557285.1 Bacteroidales bacterium
CGATTGCAGAAAAACTGGTAATGTCTCTAAATAAACGACTTAGCATAACTATTCATGAGAAGATATATATTGTTATTACCCTTGATGCTGTGTTGCGCAGTACAACTGTTGGCCCAGCGTTTTGTGGCCAATGCTCCCTCGCATGTGTCGGTGGGTGAGAATTTCCGTCTTACCTATACCATCAACACGCAGAATGTGAAGGATTTCCATGTGGGCAACATCCCCGATGAACTGGAGCTCATCACAGGACCATACGTTTCGTCGCAGTCGAGTTACCAGATGGTGAACGGCCATACCAGCAGTACATCGTCGAATACCTATACCTATATATTATGTGCCACCAAGGCCGGTACGTTTACCATACCGTCGGCACATATCGTGGCCAATGGCAAGAAATTAGTGTCGAATGCCATCAAGGTGAAGGTGTCAGGACAGAGCCAGAACCATGGCGGTGCTCCCCGTATGCATGATGATGACGACGACCGTCCGCACATGCGCGATGCAGGAACAGCCATCAAGGGCAGCGACCTCTTCATCAAGGTGAGTGCCAGCAAGACCCGTGTGCACGAGCAGGAGCCTATCCTGCTGACCTACAAGGTATATACCCTGGTGGACTTGATTCAGCTTGAAGGAAAGATGCCCGATTTGACCGGTTTCCATACCCAGCAGATACAGTTGCCACAGCAGAAGTCGTTTCACATCGAGCGGGTCAATGGCCGTCCCTACCGTTGTGTCACCTGGGAGCAATATGTGATGTATCCACAGATGACGGGCAAGCTCGAAATCCCCAGTATCAGTTTTGTGGGCACTGTGGTACAGCAGAACCGCAATGTCGATCCGTTTGAAGCCTTCTTCAATGGAGGGTCGGGCTACATCGAGGTGAAACGAGAAATCAAGGCTCCTGGTGTGAGCATACAGGTCGATCCTCTGCCCACACGTCCCGCCAACTTCTCAGGCGGTGTGGGCAAGTTTGACATCAGTGCCCAGCTCAACAAGAAAGAGGTGAAAGCCAACGAGCCGATAACCCTTCGTGTGGTTGTCAGCGGTGTGGGCAACCTCAAGCTCATCAAGCAGCCTGTGGTGAAATTCCCCAAAGACTTTGACACCTATGATGCCAAAATCACCGACAAAACCAAGTTGACCACCAATGGCGTGGAAGGCAACATGATATATGATTTCCTGGCCGTACCACGCAATCAGGGGCATTATGTCATTCCGTCGATCGAGTTTACCTATTACGATGTGCAGGCCAATGCCTACAAGACGGTGAAGACACAGTCGTTCAACCTGGAGGTGGCCAAGGGTGATGGCAGTGCCAACGTGTCGGAAGACTTCAGCAACCAGAAGGACAAGGACATTCATCCCTTGAAAGAAGGAGAGGCCGAAATCCAGGACATGACGCACATCTTCTATGGTTCGGCACTCTATTGCACTGTGCTTGCCGTGCTGCTCATCGTGTTCTTCGCCGTGTTGGTGGTATTCCGCAAGCGAGCCATACAGAATGCCAATATCGGTCAGTTGCGCATGAAGAAAGCCAACCGCATAGCCACCAAACGTCTGAAGCAGGCCGCCCGACTGATGGATGAACGGCAGAACGACAAGTTCTACGACGAGGTATTGAGAGCCCTCTGGGGCTATGTGGGCGACAAGTTGGGCATGGCTGTTGAACAGTTGGACAAGGACAACATCAACGGTAAGCTCACCGCTTGTGGGGTGAACGAAGATACGGTGGCACTGTTTATCGGTGCCCTCGACGAGTGCGAGTACAACCGCTATGCGCCCGGCGATGCCTCAGGAAACATGCATGCCACATTTGATGCGGCCATGACGGCCATTGTCAAAATAGAAGAATCATTGAAGATGAAAGCCAAGAAAACCTCAAAGGTCACCACGGTGTTGCTGTTAGTCATGCTGTTGACGGGGATGCCTGCCGCCGCCGTGACCAAGAAGAATGCCGACGACGAATACAAGAAAGGCAACTACCAGCAGGCCATCAAAGACTATGAGGAACTGCTGCGCAAGGGGCCCGGCGCTGACCTGTATTACAACTTAGGCAACGCTTATTACCGCACCGACAACATCACCCGTGCCGTGTTGAACTATGAGCGTGCGCTGCTGTTGTCGCCTGGCGATGAGGACATTCGCTTCAATCTGCAGATGGCACGTTCAAAGACTATCGACAAGATTACGCCCCGCAGTGAGATGTTTTTTGTGACATGGTATAAGTCGGCTGCCAATCTGATGAGTGTCGATGCCTGGGCGAACACCGCACTGTTCAGTATAGCGTTGTCGCTGCTGTTAGTGCTGGTCTATCTCTTTGCCCATAAGCTGGCATTGCGCAAGACGGGCTTTTATGGTGCGGCTCTTTTCTTCGTGCTGTTTATCTTGAGCAACGTGTTCGCCTATGAGCAGAAGACCGTGCTCACCAAAAGGACAGGAGCCATCATCATCGACTCGTCTGTAGCTCTGAAGAAAACCCCTGTGGCCAACAGCGACCAGACGGCCATCGTGCACGAGGGCAGCAGGGTGGAAATCATCGACGACACGATGACCGACTGGAAGTTTGTGCGCCTGGCAGACGGAAGAGAGGGATGGATTCGTGTCACACAGTTTGAACGCATTTAGTGAAACATCAATAGCGCATGCAGACATTCACGGAGATAGACCATAGCTTGTTGCAACTGTTCAATGGAGGCAGTTCGCTGTTTCTGGACAATCTGGCGGTGACACTCACCAACGGGTTGACCTGGATACCGCTGTATCTTGCCCTGTTTTATATCGTAGTCAAGAACAACGAGACGATGAAGCAAATCATGCTCGTGGTGGCCTGTGTGTGCGTCTGCATGATATTGGCCGACGGTGTGACCGATTACATCGTCAAGCCTGCAGTGGGTCGTCTGCGCCCTCTCAACGATGAAATAGTGAGGTGTTCCCTGCACATCGTTGACGGGCAGTATGACAATTCCTTCAGTTTCTTTTCTGCCCATGCTGCCAACACCTGCTGTGTGGCGATGTTCTTCTCGCTGCTCATTCGCAACCGTCAGCTGGTCATGGCCCTCTTCGGCTGGTCGGCAGTGAACTGCTGGACACGCTTGTATCTTGGTTTCCATTATCCCAGTGATGTGCTTGTGGGGTTGCTGTGGGGTGCCGCTGTAGGGTTTGTGGTCTATATGGCCTATCTCCAACTATATCTCAAGCTATATCCCAACTATAATTATGTCTCTTCGCAATACACCTCCACGGGCTACAACCATGCGGATGTCGATGTGGTGCTGGTAGTGTTGCTGGCCACTGTGCTGTGCGCCGTGATGCAGGCACTGTGGGTCTTTGTTTAATTCGATGAAAATATGATAGATACACGACATATACAAATCAAAGATTATCAATACGATTTGCCCGATGAGCGCATAGCCAAATTTCCTGTGGCCAAGCGCGACACGAGCAAACTGCTTGTCTATCGTCATGGCAACATCTGTCACGACACCTTTTGCCATCTGCCCGATTATCTGCCCGCAGGCGCACTCATGGTGTTCAACAACACCCGCGTTATCCAGGCACGCATCCATTTCCACAAAGCTACAGGAGCCAAGATAGAGGTCTTTCTGCTGGAACCTGCCGCCCCTGCCGATTATGAACTGATGTTTCAGGCGCATGGTCGTTGTGCATGGTATTGCCTGATAGGCAACCTGAAGAAATGGAAAGAAGGCTCCCTGCATCTCACCCTCATGGTTGGAGACCGTGAGGTGACGCTCTCTGCCACCCGTGGAGCGGTGCATGGCACCAGTCATCGGGTGGATTTCACCTGGAACGACGACTCGGTGTCGTTTGCCGAATTGATTGATGCAGCCGGCGAACTGCCCATTCCGCCATACCTCAACCGTGAAACACAGGAGAGCGACAAGCAGACCTATCAAACCGTATATTCCAAGATCAAGGGTAGTGTGGCTGCTCCCACTGCAGGGCTGCACTTCACCGATGAGGTGCTGGCCGATATCGACCGGCATGGCATTGTGCGCGAGGAGATAACGCTCCATGTTGGTGCAGGCACATTCAAGCCCGTGAAGAGTGAGGAAATGGCGGGCCACGACATGCACACTGAATATATTGCTGTGAAACGTTCCACCCTGCAACAACTTATCCGTCACGATGCCAAGGCCATTGCCGTGGGTACCACCAGTGTGCGTACCTTAGAGAGTCTTTACTATATCGGAGCCAAGTTGGCCGCCAACCCTGACGCCGACGAACAGCAGTTGCATGTGGGGCAGTGGGAGCCCTATGACACACATCCCGGGCTCACTCCTCAGGAGGCTTTGCAACATATCATTGATTATCTTGACCGCCATGCCATCGATGTGTTTCATGGCAGTACGCAGATCATCATAGCTCCGGGCTATGACTATAAGATTGTGCAGATGCTCGTCACCAACTTTCATCAGCCGCAGAGCACCTTGCTGCTGTTGGTCAGCGCATTTGTGCATGGCGATTGGCGCAGCATATACCGTTATGCCTTGGACAACGATTTCCGTTTTCTGAGCTATGGAGACAGTTCGCTGCTCATTCCTTGACCTTATATATATATAATGATATCATTCAAGCGCATCATCAAGGCGCATCACGTCAACAAGTAAATAAAAAAATGAAAATAGGAGATAAAGTAAGATTTTTGAGTGAAGTGGGTGGCGGTGTCGTTGCCGGTTTTCAAGGCAAGAACATCGTATTGGTGGAAGACGAGGACGGATTCCAGATACCCACCAGCATCAACGATGTCGTGGTGGTTGGTGAAGACAACTATGACACGACACCTCTTTTTGGCCAAAAGCCGGTGGCACCTGTTGCTGCACCCGAGGAAGATGATGACCCTGCCGACCGCCCCGTTACGTTCAAGGCTGAACCTGAAGAACGCAAGGGTGGAGACCTGTTGTCTGTGTATCTTGCCTTCGTGCCCGTTGACCCTACTGTGCTCACCAAAACCAAATTTGAGGCTTATATCATCAACGACAGCAATTATTACATCCATTATACCTACCTCTCCGTGGAAGGGGCGAATTGGACCTTGAGGGCTACGGGCGAGGTGGAGCCCAACACCAAGCTCTTTATCGAGGAATTCGACCGTGAGTCGCTCAACTCCATGGAGCGAGTGTCGGTGCAGTGCTTAGCCTACAAGCGTGGCAAACCGTTTATGCTCAAACCTGCTGTTGATGCGCAGCTCCGCATTGACACAGTGAAGTTTTACAAGCTCCACACCTTCTGCGAGAACGACTTCTTTGAGCAGGATGCCTTGCTCTATACTGTGGTGGAGAATGACAAGGTTGTCCGACCGTTGGTGGTGGATGCCAAGAAACTGAAGCAGGAGATGTCGCGCAAAATCCATGACGACGAGAAACCTAAGACCACCGTGCAGCCTGCCCGTATGCGCAACAAGAAAGAACCTGTGGTGGTTGATCTCCATGCCTCTCAGCTGTTAGAGACTACTGCCGGCATGTCGTCGGGCGACATCCTCAATTATCAGATGGATGTGTTCCGCAAGACCATGGAGAACTACAAGTCGAAACCTGGCACCACGCTCGTGTTCATCCATGGCAAGGGCGATGGTGTGCTGCGCCGTGCCATCCTTCAGGAGTTGTCTTACAAATACAAGAAATACCCCTGTCAGGATGCCTCGTTCCAGGAGTATGGCTATGGTGCCACCCAAGTGAAAATTACCCATTGACATCACCCTTTAATCACGACAACCATGCAACACGGATTGATCAAAGTGGCTTCGGCTGTGCCATTGACCAAGGTGGCCGATTGTACCTATAATATACAGCAGATAGAAAACCTTATCGCCCAGGCCGAGGGAAAGGGCGTGGAAATCATCGTGTTTCCTGAACTGTGTGTCACGGGCTATACCTGCCAGGACCTGTTCAGGCAGACATTGCTCATTGAACAGGCAGAGACGGCCATGCTCATGCTGCTCGACTTTACACGCCAGTTAGACATCATCAGTATTGTTGGACTTCCTGTGGTGGTCGGTCATCAGCTGCTCAACTGTGCTGCCGTGATACAGCGGGGCACCTTGTTAGGTATGGTGCCCAAGACCTATCTGCCCAATTATTGCGAGTTCTACGAAAAGCGTTGGTTTTCTTCTGCCCTTGACATGCAGCCCACTGAAATCCGTTTTGCGGGCAATACCATTACCGTCACTCCACAGCCCCAGCTGTTTGCCACCTGTGATGGGTGCATGTTTGGTGTAGAACTGTGTGAAGACCTCTGGGCACCGGTGCCTCCAAGCAACCATCTTGCGGTGTCGGGTGCCGACATCATCTTCAACCTGTCGGCCAGCGACGCGCTGTTGGGCAAGCATCATTATCTCAAGAGTCTTGTGGCGCAGCAGAGTGCCCGCACCATATCGGGCTATGTCTATAGCAGTTGTGGCTTTGGCGAGAGCACCCAGGATGTGGTATATGCAGGCAATGGCATGATTTTTGAGAATGGCCATCTGCTGGCCGAGGCCGAGCGTTTCTCCCTGCAGCCCCAGTTGACCATTGCCCAGGTGGATGTAGAACGCCTGCGCAATGAGCGCCGCTGCAACAGCACGTTTGCCAATGCTCCCATTGGTCAGATGGCCCATGTCGTGCGTGCCCATACGGTGCAGCCGCGCGACTTCCAGCTCATCCGCCGTGTTGACCCGCTGCCCTTTGTGCCCAAGACCACCGACAGTGTTGACCGCTGTGAGGAGATATTCTCCATACAGGTGGCTGGGTTGGCCAAGCGCTTGGTGCATATCGGTTGCCAAACGGTTGTGGTAGGCATCAGCGGTGGTCTTGACAGCACGTTGGCCTTGTTGGTATGCGTCAAGACATTCGACAAATTAGGCTATCCGCGCAAGGGCATTGTGGGAATCACCATGCCTGGATTCGGCACCACCGACCGCACCCATCGCAATGCCGTGGATTTGATGCATAGTCTTGGCGTTACTGCCATGGAGGTGAACATCTCCAAGGCTGTGACGCAGCATTTCAGCGATATAGGCCACGACCCGTCGTTGCACGACATCACCTATGAGAACAGTCAGGCACGCGAGCGCACCCAGATATTGATGGACAAGAGCAATCAGTTAGGAGGCATAGTGATAGGTACGGGCGACATGTCGGAATTAGCTTTGGGATGGGCCACCTACAACGGCGACCACATGAGCATGTATGGTGTCAACGTAGGCGTGCCCAAGACACTCATCAGACATTTAGTGAACCATGTGGCCGAGCATGGTGTTGATGAGCACTCCAAAGCCACGCTTTTAGACATCATCGATACACCCATCAGTCCGGAACTTATCCCTGCCGACGAGCAGGGCAATATCCGACAGAAGACAGAAGACTTGGTAGGTCCTTACGAGTTGCACGATTTCTTCCTTTACTATATGTTGCGCTTCGGCTACCGTCCTTCAAAGATCTACCTGCTGGCCAAGAGGGCATTCGACGGTACCAATGGCACTGTGGCCTATGAAGACGAAGTGATCAAGAAATGGCTCGTCACCTTCATTCGCCGTTTCTTCAGTCAGCAGTTCAAGCGTTCATGCCTGCCCGACGGACCAAAGGTGGGCAGTGTAAGTCTTAGTCCACGAGGCGATTGGCGTATGCCGAGCGATGCTTCTGCCGCCCTGTGGCTGAAAGAGGCGGAGGAATTGTCGTGAACAAGAACAGCGGCTATTCACATGTTCTGAAATATACGGGCCTTTTTGGCAGCGCACAGGTGTTGGGCATATTATGTAGCTTGGTGCGCAACAAACTTGTGGCCACCATCCTTGGTCTGGAGGGCATGGGACTGATCACTCTATTCAACTCCACCCTCAAGTTGATGACCGATTCGTCAAATTTAGGCATCAGCATGAGTGCAGTGAAAAACATTTCTGAGGAATTTGAGACCGGTCAGCAGCAGCGCGTCAATCAGGTCGTGCAGATGGTGCGTGTATGGAGTCTGTTGGCAGCGGTGTTTGGCATGTTGCTGTGCATGACCATGAGTCCGCTGTTGAGTCGCTTTGCCTTCTCCAATGCCCAATACACCTGGCATTTTGTGGCCTTGTCGCCTGTGGTGGCCATTACCACCATTGTGGGTGGCGAGACGGCGTTGCTCAAGGGCGTGCGGCAGTTGAAGCAGTTGGCCATGGTGTCGGTGTTCAATGCTGTAGCCGCCTTGTTGGTGTCCATTCCGCTCTATTGGCTTTTTGGTCTTTCAGGCATCATCCCCTCCATCGTGTTGTTTGCCGCAGTGCAGGCCGTGTTCATCCTGCGGTGTTCCTACCGCCTTTATCCCCTGCGGTTGTCGTTCAACCGTCAGTTGATGCGTCAGGGCTACAGCATGGTGATGCTTGGCATTGCCTTTGTGGTGACAGGCATCATCAGTTCTTCGGCAGAGTTCGTCATCCGTAGCTACCTCAACTATACATCCTCCATTGCCGATGTGGGTCTATACAGTGCAGGATTTACGTTGGTCATTTCCTATGCCGGCATGGTGTTCATGGCCATGGAAACCGACTATTTCCCCCGTCTGTCAGCCGTGTGCAATCCACATCAGCAACAACCGTCGCAGGTCAGTGCCATGCGGCTGACGGTGGCCCAGAACCATACGGTCAACACCCAGGTAGAAGTCACCATTCTGCTCATTGCCCCGCTCACGGTGCTCTGCATCGTGGCGTTGCCTTTTCTGCTGCCTCTGCTCTATAGCAGAGAGTTTCTTCCTGCCTTAGGCATGATGCAGGTCATGATGTTGTCGCTCTATTGCCGTGCTTTGGCATTGCCCATCGAGTATTTGTCGTTGGCGCATGGCGATTCGCGTTCGTTTCTTTTCATTGAGACCATCTACAATGTGATGTTAGTGACGTTCACGGTGTTGGCCCATCAGCATTTCAGTCTTTTTGGTGCGGGAGTTGCGCTCACCTTGTCGTTTTTTGCCGACCTGTTGTTGGCCATAGTCTTTATGCGGCGCAAATACCATTACCGCCTGTCGCCCACAGCCATCAAATACCTATCCATACAGTTGCCCATAGGATTGTTCACCTATGCCACCACCCTTGTGCTGCATGGGGCCGTGTATTGGTTGACGGGCATTGTGCTCATCGCTCTTAGCACCCTCATCTCTCTGCGCCTGCTCAAACAGACAGCCGGCTTCTCCTTTGCCTCGCTGCTGAAGAGAAAAGGGTAGGGCAAATTTCTTCACCCAAGTTACCTTTACATTTTGAATGTGTAAATGTTGATAAATCGTTTATTTCTTGTATATATCCTAATCATGTTGTATCTTTGTCGCAAGTTTCCTGAAATAAAGGAAAGAATTATTGAAATGTTTCCTGAAATAAAGGAAAAATTATTATGTATTAATGTTCAACGATATGCTTAAGGATGTTATAAAGCAGCTGATTATGCTGCATCAGAACAATATACCTTTCTCCTTGAAAGAGAGAGACATCATGCTTCCGGTTAATGCTGGACAGATTATTAC